>NZ_JNIQ01000001.1:567500-620000 GCF_000702585.1 Exiguobacterium aurantiacum DSM 6208
CGACCCGCACGAAAGGCGTAACGATTTGGGCACTGTCTCAACGAGAGACCCGGTGAAATCATAGTACCTGTGAAGATGCAGGTTACCCGCGACAGGACGGAAAGACCCCATGGAGCTTTACTACAGCCTGATATTGAGGCTTTGTACGCGATGTACAGGATAGGTGGGAGTTTGTGAAGCCGGAGCGCCAGCTTCGGTGGAGACACCCTTGGGATACCACCCTTTGCGTATAGAGTCTCTAACTCGCAGCCGTGATCCGGCTGGAGGACCGTGTCAGGTGGGTAGTTTGACTGGGGCGGTCGCCTCCTAAACAGTAACGGAGGCGCCCAAAGGTTCCCTCAGAATGGTTGGAAATCATTCGAAGAGTGCAAAGGCAGAAGGGAGCTTGACTGCGAGACCTACAAGTCGAGCAGGGACGAAAGTCGGGCTTAGTGATCCGGTGGTTCCGCATGGAAGGGCCATCGCTCAACGGATAAAAGCTACCCTGGGGATAACAGGCTGATCTCCCCCAAGAGTCCACATCGACGGGGAGGTTTGGCACCTCGATGTCGGCTCATCGCATCCTGGGGCTGGAGTAGGTCCCAAGGGTTGGGCTGTTCGCCCATTAAAGCGGTACGCGAGCTGGGTTCAGAACGTCGTGAGACAGTTCGGTCCCTATCCGTCGTGGGCGCAGGAAATTTGAGGAGAGCTGTCCTTAGTACGAGAGGACCGGGATGGACGCACCGCTGGTGTACCAGTTGTTCCGCCAGGAGCATCGCTGGGTAGCTACGTGCGGACGGGATAAGTGCTGAAAGCATCTAAGCATGAAGCCCCCTCCGAGATGAGATTTCCCTTTGAGCAATCAAGAAAGACCCCTCAGAGACGATGAGGTAGATAGGTCATGGGTGGAAGCGTGGTGACACGTGGAGCTGAATGATACTAATCGGTCGAGGCTTTGATCTAGTCTATGGTTTGACAATTGATGAACTTCAGTTTTCAGGGAACAAGCCCTGAATATGTCTGGTGGCGATAGCGAAGCGGCCACACCCGTTCCCATGCCGAACACGGAAGTTAAGCGCTTCAGCGCCGAAAGTAGTTGGGGGTCTCCCCCTGTGAGGATAGGACGTTGCCAGGCAACATGAGACGATCGAGCATAACGCTCGGTCGTCTTTTTTAGTAGCGACGATGCATCAGCATCGTCGCTTTTCGTTTGCCTTTTTTTGAATCAATGATAGAATAAAGTCAAAAGTCAAAGATGGTCAGAGGGTGGTGGAGATGAGAAACATATCTGATGTGATCGAACAGTATTTAAAGCAAGTGCTGAAAGAAAGTCAGGCCGATACGATTGAAATCAAGAGGCAAGACATCGCGAAACGTTTTGAATGTGTCCCGTCTCAAATCAACTACGTCATCAACACACGATTCACAGTCGAAAAAGGGTATCTCGTAGAAAGCAAGCGAGGCGGAGGCGGGTATATTCGGATCCGTCGCGTTATTTTAAACGAGAAACAAGATCTGTTAGCGAGTTTGATTGATTACTTACATGAGCAACCCCGACTGACAGAACAAGTGATTGAGAATATATTAGTCCGTTTATTCGAAGAAGGACTATTGAATGAACGTGAAGTTCGACTGCTCTTTCATGTGCTCTCAGACGAATCACTAGGATTGCATGCGGATGACCGTTATTTGATTCGCAGACAGCAGTTGCTTGCATTGATGAAACTGTTAAGTTATCGCTGACGGAGGAAAAGATATGTTATGCGAACGGTGCAAACGGCGACCCGCCGTCAATGAAATGGTGATAATGGAAGATGGAATCCCGGTCAAACGGAAATTATGTCGAAATTGCGCATTTGAAGTGATGACGGGGTATGTTCCAGTCGTAAAGCGGTGCCCGACATGTCAAATTACGCAAACTGAGTTACAACAGTTGAGAAAAGCAGGTTGTGCCCATTGTTATACGGTGTTTCGAGATGACTTGATCAAGATGGCGCGTCAATATCAACAAGGGCACGATCATCATGTCGGATCGATTCCTAATTTGCTACGGACACCGGACGAACGAATCGAAGAGCGACTAGTAAAGTTAGCAGGGGAGTTAGAGCAAGCCGTCGAACAAGAAGATTATGAACGCGCAGCGCGCATCAAAAAAGAAATGATTCAATTGAAAGGTCAAGGTGAGGCATGATGGAGACATTCCTCAAACATCCACTTGGTCCGAAAATGAATGAACGCGCGAAACTCGATGACCTTGTCATCTCGACACGGATTCGGCTCGCTCGTAATTTGAAAGATACGGTCTTCTCTCCGGTGTTATCAAAAGAGGGGCAACGGCAACTATGTGAGCGAGTCGAGGCATCGCTCGGAGGATTGCAAGGATTTGAATACTTGCGAATGTCTTCGTATGATGCGGTGACACGTCAAGCACTCGTCGAGAAGCATCTCATCAGTCCGACGATTGCTGAAAAAGAAGATAGCGCCGTTTTCTTAAGTGAAGATGAAACGATCAGTGTCCTCATCAATGAAGAAGACCATCTACGAATTCAGACACTCTTACCTGGATTACAAGTGACCGAGGCGTTCGAGCTTGCGAAACGTGTGGACGAACTGTGTGAGGAGTCGCTCCCTTATGCGTTCGATGAGACGCTAGGCTATTTGACAACATGTCCTAGCAACATTGGAACCGGACTCCGCGCCTCGGTCATGTTACACTTGCCGGGATTGACGCTGACCGGACGAATAACTCCTATATTAAAAGAACTTCGTAAACTCGGATACACGATTCGCGGACGTTATGGAGAAGGGAGCGATGCTGCCGGGCGATTGTTTCAATTATCCAACCAACGAACGCTTGGCAGCCACGAGTCGCAACTCTTGTCAGACTTTATAGAAATCACGGAACAAGTCATTCAGGCGGAGCGTCAAGCCCGCGAATACCTGCTTACGAACAACCAGGATGAGCTTGAAGATCAGTTTTATCGTTCCTATGGCATTTTGCGATACGCGAAATTATTATCGTCGACTGAGGCGATAGAACGCCTATCGGATCTTCACTTAGCAAGTGACCTCGGATTGTTATCCGATTGGAGTCCCCCTCAATTTCACGATTTGATTGTCCGCATGCAATCAGGTTTCCTACAAAAACATTTCGGGAAAACATTATCTACGAAAGAACGAGATCGGGAACGAGCGACGCTCGTGCGTCGAACGTTAGATCAAGGCTTAGTTTGATTCAACTCTCAAGGAGGTTTTGTCAATGATGTTTGGTCGATTTACAGAACGAGCTCAGCGCGTATTAGCTTTAGCCCAAGAGGAAGCAGTACGGCTTGGCCATCATAATATTGGTACAGAGCACATTTTACTCGGCTTGATTCGAGAAGGGGAAGGCATCGCGGCTAAAGCGTTGTTTGCCCTCGGGATGACATCTGAGAAGATTCAGCAAGAAGTCGAGGCGTTGATCGGACGTGGTTCTGAGAACGGCTCAACGATTCACTATACGCCGCGAGCGAAAAAAGTGATTGAACTGTCGATGGATGAAGCCCGTAAACTCGGTCATTCATACGTCGGGACAGAACATATCTTGCTCGGCTTGATTCGAGAAGGGGAAGGCGTCGCTGCCCGGGTCATGAACAACCTTGGCATCAGCTTGACGAAAGCCCGTCAACAAGTGCTGCAACTTCTCGGCAACACGGAGTCATCGTCTAACGCCTCGCAGCCGGGTACAAGCGCTGCGACCCCTACGCTTGATGGTTTGGCCCGCGACTTGACACAGCAAGCACGTGAGTCGCGTCTCGATCCGGTCATCGGACGTTCAGGTGAGATTCAACGTGTGATTGAAGTGCTGTCACGACGCACGAAAAACAACCCGGTGTTGATCGGAGAGCCTGGTGTCGGTAAGACGGCAGTCGTCGAAGGACTCGCTCAACAGATTATTAACAATGAGGTCCCGGAGACACTTCGCAATAAACGCGTCATGGTGCTTGATATGGGGACGCTCGTCGCCGGTACAAAATACCGCGGGGAGTTCGAAGATCGCTTGAAAAAAGTCATGGACGAAATTCGTCAAGCCGGAAACGTCATCCTCTTCATTGATGAGCTGCATACGTTGATTGGTGCCGGTGGGGCCGAAGGAGCGATTGACGCCTCAAACATTTTGAAACCGTCACTCGCTCGTGGTGAGTTGCAATGTATCGGGGCGACGACGCTCGACGAATACCGCAAATATATCGAAAAAGACGCAGCACTCGAACGCCGCTTCCAACCGATTCAAGTGAACGAACCGACTGCAGAAGAGGCAGAGCAAATCTTACTCGGTTTACGTGATCGCTACGAAGCGCACCACCGCGTGACAATCACGGATGAGGCGGTCCACGAAGCGGTCGTCCTTTCAGACCGTTACATCTCAGACCGTTTCCTTCCGGACAAAGCGATTGACCTCGTCGATGAGGCGGCGTCAAAAGTGCGCCTCCGTTCGTTCACGGCGCCGCCAAACTTGAAAGAGCTCGAAGCACGGCTTGAGTCGATTCGAAAAGAGAAAGATTCGGCCGTCCAAAGCCAAGAGTTTGAAAAAGCAGCCTCGCTTCGCGACACGGAACAAAAAGTGCGTGAAGAACTCGAGCACCTCAAGTCTGAATGGCAAAATAAGCAAGGGAATGAAAAGCTCGAAGTGACGAAAGAAGATATCGCCCAAGTTGTCGCCAGTTGGACGGGCGTCCCGGTCACAAAGATCGCCGAAGAAGAGACGGATCGTCTCCTCAAACTTGAATCGATCCTTCATAACCGGGTCATCGGTCAAGACGAGGCGGTCAAATCGATTTCACGAGCGATTCGTCGTGCCCGTGCCGGTTTGAAAGATCCGAAACGACCGATTGGATCATTTGTGTTCCTCGGACCGACCGGGGTTGGTAAAACAGAGCTTGCCCGTGCCGTTGCCGAAGCGTTGTTCGGTGACGAAGATGCGATTATCCGAATCGATATGTCCGAGTACATGGAGAAACATGCGACGAGTCGACTCGTCGGCTCGCCACCAGGATACGTCGGCTATGAGGAAGGCGGTCAGTTGACGGAGAAAGTTCGTCGCAAGCCGTATTCGGTCATCTTGCTCGACGAGATCGAGAAGGCGCACCCGGAAGTATTCAACATCTTGCTTCAAGTGCTCGACGACGGCCGTCTGACAGACTCGAAAGGCCGCACCGTCGACTTCCGCAACACCGTCATCATTATGACGTCAAACGTCGGAGCCGCCGCGCTCAAACGAAACAAATATGTCGGTTTCACGGTTGAAGACGACGTGAAGCGTGAATATACAGAGATGAAGGACAAAGTCATGGAAGAGCTCAAAAAAGCGTTCCGTCCTGAGTTCTTGAACCGAATCGATGAGATCACAGTGTTCCACTCGCTCCAAAAAGAGCATATTCAAGAAATCGTCAAGCTCATGGCTGAGACGCTTACGAAACGCCTCGGGGAACAAGGTATTGATTTCACGTTAACCGAATCAGCGCTCGAGAAGATTGCAGAAGTCGGCTACGACCCTGAATACGGGGCTCGACCGCTCCGCCGGGCGCTCCAGCGTGAGGTGGAAGACCGCCTCTCAGAATCGATGCTCAGCGGTAACATTGCAAAAGGCAGTAAAGTCGCCCTCGATGTGCAAGACGGGGAATTCGTCGTCCGAAACGAAGGGGTCGTTCAATAATCCGTAGCCCCCTCTCTCCTATGAGGGGGCTTTTTTAGACAGAAGGGAACACGTATGGCTAAAATTAAAACGAAATATGTATGTCAATCTTGTGGCTACGAATCTGCCAAATGGATGGGGCGTTGCCCAGGATGTAATGAATGGAACACGCTCGTTGAAGAATTCGTCGAAGAGAAAAAGGCGAAACGAGGCGCCGCATTCGTGCATAGTTCATCGAGGCAGTTGAAACCGGAACGTCTCGCGGACGTCGTCTCGCAAGAAGAGACGCGCGTCCATACGAACAGTCAAGAGTTCGACCGTGTGCTCGGAGGCGGGATCGTGCCTGGTTCGCTCGTCCTTGTCGGAGGCGACCCGGGAATCGGGAAATCGACGATTTTGCTCCAAGTGAGTGCCCACCTGGCCCATAGCGGCCGAAAAGTGCTCTACATTTCAGGTGAGGAGTCGCTCAAACAGACGAAGCTTCGTGCTGAACGGCTCGGCCTGCCGACGCAGGATTTATATGTGCTCGCTGAGACGGATATGTTGATGATTGAGCGAGTCATCGACGAAGAAAAACCTGGGTTCGTCATCATCGACTCGATTCAAACGGTCTACATGGATGAGATTCAATCGGCGCCGGGCAGCGTCGCCCAAGTGCGAGAATGTACCGCCGCCTTGATGAAGATTGCTAAAACGCGAGGGGTGGCCGTCTTTATCGTCGGTCACGTCACGAAACAAGGCTCGATTGCCGGACCGCGTTTGCTTGAACACATGGTCGATGCTGTCCTTTATTTCGAAGGTGAACGTCACCACACGTTCCGAATCTTACGGGCTGTCAAAAACCGTTTCGGCTCGACGAACGAGATTGGTATCTTTGAAATGAAGGAAGGCGGGCTCGAGGAAGTGCTCAATCCGTCCGAGATATTTTTAGAAGAACGGACGGCCGGCGTATCGGGTTCGACCGTCGTCGCTTCGATGGAAGGGACGAGGACGGTGCTCGTCGAACTGCAAGCGCTCATCTCCCCGACCTCGTTCGGTAACCCACGGCGGATGGCGACGGGGATTGACCAAAACCGGGTCGCGCTACTCATGGCCGTGCTCGAGAAACGTTCCGGGCTTTTGCTTCAGACGCAAGATGCCTATTTGAAAGCGGCCGGCGGGGTCAAACTCGATGAACCGGCGATCGACTTGGCGATTTGCGTGTCCATCGCTTCGAGTTTCCGTGACCGTCCGACCCGACCGACGGACGTATGCATCGGGGAAGTCGGCTTGACCGGTGAAGTACGTCGTGTCTCACGAATCGAGCAGCGCGTCGCCGAAGCGGCCAAGCTCGGATTCACTCGAGCCATCATCCCGAAAAACAATCTTGGCGGCTGGACGGCCCCATCCGGGATCGACGTCGTCGGAGTCAGTACTGTCGATGAGGCGCTCCAGCTCACCATCCCGTTCTAAGGGGTGCCTCAGACAGTTTTTAACGCTTTGTAACGAACGCTTTCAAAAGAACCGTGTTACAATGAAAGTGTTATTTTTTTGAAATTAAAATTCATAATAAAAGGAGGTGGAATGAGTGAAGATTGCAGTGCGAATCGGATTTATTCTAATCGGACTCGTCGTCGGATGGTTCGGGATTATCGAAGCGATGCTTCTTCTCGGAGACCTAGGTGTGAACGTACCCGCTTGGTTGACGATTCCATACGTGGCTAGTTTGATTGGTGGACTTATCTTCTTCATTCTTAGTTTATTCTTGACCAATGGGGTCGTTAAATTTATCCGTTTTGTTGAAGAACGGCTCGTCCGTTTACCGGTCGGGGATATTTTATTCGGGTCGATCGGATTGATCATCGGGTTGTTAATCGCCTTTTTGATCAGCGTCTCACTCGAAGTGACGAACATTTTCTTGCTCAGTAAAATCGTTCCGATTTTCGTGACCGCCTTGTTCGGTTATTTCGGATTTGCCGTCGGGTATCGCAAGCGAAACGAATGGATCAAATTATTCGTGAAAAGTGAGCGTGAGAAGCAGCCGGCTGAGCCGGTTCGTCGTTCAAACGATAAAATATTGGATACGAGCGTCATCATCGATGGCCGGATTGCCGACATTGCGAAAACAGGGTTTATCGAAGGCACGCTCATCGTCCCGCAATTCGTGATTGGCGAGCTTCAGTATATCGCCGATTCGTCGGATACGTTGAAACGAAATCGCGGCCGTCGCGGTCTCGACATCTTGAAAGAGTTACAAGACAACGATCGCATCGAAGTCGAGATTTACGATGGAGATTTTGAAGATGTGGCGGAAGTCGACATCAAGTTGATCAAACTGGCTGAACTCAAGAATGGCATCGTCGTCACAAACGACTACAACTTGAACAAAGTGTGTGAAGTCCGCAACGTCCCGGTCTTGAACATTAACGACTTGGCTAACTCGGTGAAACAGATTGTCATCCCGGGAGAAGAGATGGTCGTTACAGTCATTAAAGAAGGAAAAGAACAAAATCAAGGAGTCGCCTACCTTGAAGACGGGACGATGGTCGTCGTCGAAGGGGGACGCAAACTCATCTCGAAGACGTTACCGGTCGTCGTGACGAGTGTACTCCAGACCTCGGCGGGTCGAATGATTTTTGCTCGTCCTGAATAACCATGAAAAAAGAGACGCATTCGCGCTCTCTTTTTTCACGAAGAGAGGTGAATGGACATGGTACGTTATTCAGTCGTCATCCCGGCAGCCGGACAAGGCAAACGGATGGGAGCGAATGAAAACAAATTAAGATTAGCGCTTCATGGGAAACCGATTATCGTCTGGACGGTCGAGGCGTTCGCCCGTGACTCGTGGTGTGACCACATCGTGTTGGCGATTCAACCGGAAGAGGCAGAATGGTTTGAATCGATGCTCGCCCACATTAGCACGCCGATCACGTATGTGGCCGGTGGAAAGGAACGACAAGAAAGTGTGCGGGCCGGGCTTCACGCCGTCGATGCAGATCGTGTCGTGTTGATCCATGACGGGGCGCGTCCGTTCGTGCGCATGAGTCAGTTACATGAAGTGGCGGAAGCGGCACAGACGAACGGGGCCATTTTGGCTGTCCCGGTGAAAGACACCGTCAAACAAGTGGCGGCTGGGGTGATTCAACAAACCGTTCCTCGTGAGGCGCTATGGCTGGCGCAAACACCGCAAGCTTTTCCGGCGGCTGAGATTCGGGCCATTCACGACCGAGCGGAGTCCGCTCGCGTCGTCGGGACCGATGATGCGAGCCTGTTCGAATGGGCGGGCAAAGAAGTGACCGTCATTCCAGGGGATTATCACAACATTAAAATGACGACGCCTGAAGATTTACTGTTTGGCGAAGCGATCTTGACAAAGGAGGATTATCGATGAGAATCGGACAAGGATTTGATGTGCATGCGTTCGCCGAAGGGCGGCCGCTCATTTTAGGGGGGATCGAGATCCCGCATGATCGTGGTTTACTCGGTCATTCAGACGCTGACGTGCTCTTGCATACGATCGCGGACGCGGCACTTGGGGCGATTGCGGCAGGGGATATCGGCAAACATTTCCCGGATACCGACCCGGCGTTCAAAGACGCAGATTCAAAAGTGTTGCTCCGACACGTCTGGAAACTCGTGAAAGCGGAAGGGTACGTGCTCGGCAACGTCGATGCGACGGTAATGGCGGAACGTCCGAAACTCCGGACGTATATCGACGACATGCGAGCGGTCATCGCGGAACTGCTTGAAGCCGACATTAGCCAAGTGAACGTCAAAGCGACGACGACGGAAAAGCTCGGTTTCACAGGACGTGAAGAAGGAATTGCCGCCCAGGCGGTCATCCTGCTCAACCGTGCTTGACAAAAGTGGTATACTATTTGGGCAGAAGAGAAGAAAGGTGGAAATAGTATGAGTGAAGTGCGTGTACGCTATGCGCCAAGTCCGACGGGTCACCTCCATATCGGGAACGCCCGGACCGCGCTATTCAATTATTTATATGCTCGCCACGCCGGCGGGAAGATGATTCTCCGAATCGAGGATACCGATCAGAAACGGAACGTCGAGAACGGTGTCGAAAGCCAGATGAAATATCTCGAATGGCTCGGAATCGATTGGGACGAGGGTCCAGGCCGCGGTGGCGACTACGGTCCTTATTTCCAAATGGAGCGACTTGACCTCTACAACAAACATGTGAACGAGTTGATGGAGAAAGGCCTGGCTTATAAATGCTACATGACGTCTGAAGAGTTGGAAGCCGAACGCGAAGCACAAATCGCTCGCGGTGAAGCACCACGCTACTCGGGCGCCCATCGTAACTTGAGCGCTGAGGAGCAGGCGGCGTTCGAAGCAGAAGGCCGCAAGCCGTCGATTCGCATCCGTGTGCCTGAGGGCGTCACGTACAAATGGACAGATGTCGTCAAAGGTGACGTCTCGTTCGAAGCGAAAGATTTCGGAGACTGGGTCATCGTCAAACAAGACGGGATCCCGACGTATAACTTTGCCGTCGTCGTCGACGATCATTTGATGAAAATCAGCCATGTGTTACGTGGAGATGACCATATCGCCAACACGCCGAAGCAAATGATGGTGTATGACGCGCTCGGGTGGGAGTATCCAGCGTTTGGTCATATGACACTCATCTATAACGAAAATCATAAAAAGTTGTCGAAGCGCGATGAGTCGATCATCCAGTTCATCGAACAGTACGCTGACCTCGGTTACTTGCCGGGTGCACTGTTCAACTTCATCTCACTTCTAGGCTGGTCGCCGGTCGGTGAAGAAGAGATCTTCACGAAAGAGCAATTTATCGACATGTTTGACGCGGGTCGTCTCTCGAAGAGCCCGGCCGTCTTTGACCAACAAAAGCTCGCGTGGATCAACAGCGTCTACATGAAGCATGCTTCGCTTGACGAAGTGGTGGCACTCAGTTTACCATTCTTACAAGAAGCGGGTCGTTTGCCTGAAGCGTTATCGATGGAAGAGGCCGACTGGGCGACAGCGCTCATCGCTCTCTATAAAGAACAGATGACACACGGGGCTGAGATTGTCTCGTTGACGGACTTGTTCTTTAAAGACGAAGTCGAGTATGACGAAGAGGCGAACGCGGTGCTTGCAGGCGAAACAGTACCGAGCGTCCTTGCCGAGTTCAAGGCGCAACTCGAAATGATCGAAGAGTTCACACCTGAAGCAGTCAAAGCGGCGACGAAAGCGACGCAAAAAGCGACGGGGCAAAAAGGGAAGAACTTGTTCATGCCGATCCGTGTCGCGACGACAGGGCAGACGCACGGGCCAGAGCTTCCGAACGCAATCGCATTAATTGGAAAAGAGCGTGTGGTGGCACGTCTCGCAACTTTATTAGCTTAAAGGCAATGATGAGGAAAGTAAGCGGATTGACACTTTACAGAGACTAGAACCAAGGCTGGAAGTTCTAGAAGCGTCCCCCGTCGAAGTGCACCTCGGAGCCGTTCCGGCGATACGTAGTCGGGACCGTGACTCGGCGTTAACGAGACTTGAGAGGGGAAGTTTCCCAAACAGAGTGGAACCGCGCTTACGGCGTCTCTGTGCCTTGGCACAGGGGCGTCTTTGTTTTTGATATGGAAAAGGAGAACAATTATGGGATTTTGGAAAAGTGTACGTGCAGATATCCGAAACGTGCTCGAGCTCGATCCGGCTGCCCGTTCGCAAGCAGAGGTCATCTTGACGTATCCGGGCCTCCATGCGCTTTGGGCGCATCGGATTGCCCATGGGCTCTGGAGACGTGACGTCAAACTACTGGCGAAATTGATCGCGCAAACGAGCCGGTGGGTGACCGGGATCGAGATTCATCCAGGTGCGGTCATCGGCGAAGGCCTGTTTATCGACCACGGGTTCGGTATCGTCATCGGGGAAACGGCCATCATCGGCAACAATGTCACGATCTATCAAGGTGTGACGTTAGGCGGAACTGGTAAAGAGAAAGGTAAGCGTCACCCGACGATCGGGAATGACGTGTTGATCTCGGCTGGGGCGAAAGTGCTCGGAAACATCACGATTGGCGATTGCGTCAAAATCGGGGCGAGTTCCGTCGTTTTAAAAGACGTTCCGTCCGATTCGACAGTCGTCGGGATACCAGGCCGTGTCGTCATTCGCAACGGAGAGCGGGTTAAACAACACGATCTCGATCATCGTTTCCCGGATCCGGATCGTGAATGCCAGGAACGGTTAGAGAACGCGGTAGCCGATCTGCAACGAAAGTTAGCCTCACTTGAAAAACGGATGGAGGAGAAGACACATGATTCAGTTTTACAACAGCCTCACGAATAAGAAAGAACCGTTCGTCCCGATCGTACCAGGGAAAGTATCGATGTATGTGTGCGGACCGACCGTCTATAACTACATCCACGTCGGGAACGCCCGACCAGCGATCGCATTCGACACGGTCCGTCGCTATTTGACGTATCGCGGCTATGATGTGAAGTACGTGTTGAACTTCACGGACGTCGACGATAAAATCATTCGAGCAGCGAACGAGCTCGGCGAAGACGTCTCGACGCTGACGAACCGTTACATTGAGGCGTATTTGGCCGATACGGGGGCGCTCAACGTCCAACCGGCCGATGTGCACCCGCGCGTCACCGACACGATGGAAGACATCATCGACTTCATCCGGAACTTAGAGACAGAAGGGTACGCCTATGCGTCTGAAGGTGACGTTTACTTCCGGACGCGTAAGTTTGATGAGTACGGCAAGCTCAGCCAGCAGTCGATTGAAGACTTACGGGCCGGCTCGCGTGTCGACGTCGGCGAGAAGAAAGAAGATCCTCTCGACTTCGTCTTGTGGAAAGCGGCGAAGCCGGGTGAACCGGCGTGGGAGAGTCCATGGGGCCAGGGACGGCCGGGTTGGCATATCGAATGCTCGACGATGGCGAAAAAACATCTCGGCAAGACGATTGACATCCATGCCGGCGGTCACGATTTGAAGTTCCCGCACCATGAGAATGAGATTGCCCAATCAGAAGCGTGCAACCACGCGAAGTTCGCCAATTATTGGCTTCATAACGGCTTCATCAATATCGAGAACGAGAAGATGTCAAAATCACTCGGCAACTTCTTACTCGTCCACGAAGCGTTGAAAGAGGTCGATGCGATGGTGCTCCGCTTCTTTATGTTATCGGTCCATTATCGTCACCCGATCAACTATAGCCGCGAGTTGATCAACCAAGCCTCGAACGGATGGGACCGCATCAAAGAAGCGTACCATAACGTCGAGCACCGGCTGTCGGTGACGGTCGGGCTAGAAGAGCCGAGCGAGGCGATGGAACGGAAGTTGACGGGAATCAAGTCTGCATTCATTGAAGCGATGGATGATGACATCAACACGGCCAACGCCGTCACAATCTTGTTTGACTTGGCGAAAGAAGCGAACATCTACGCCAAAGCGAACCACGTATCAAAAGAGACGCTTGAGCACGTCATCGACTTGTTCGACGAGTTGACCGGTGTCCTCGGATTGACCTTGTCCGAAGAGAAAGAACTGTTAGACGCCGAAATCGATCAATTGATTCAAGAGCGGAACACAGCCCGAGCCGAACGCAACTTCGCACGTGCCGACGAGATTCGTGACATGTTGAAACAACAGAACATTCAGCTCGAGGATACGGCGCAAGGCGTGCGGTGGAAACGCGTATGAGTTTGAACCCGTCCCAATTGAACGCCCTCGCCCTAGCTTACATGGGCGATGTCGTCTATGAGATGGCGGTTCGGAAACGGCTGCTCGAACGTGGATTGACACGACCGAACGACTTACACCGCGGGGCCGTCCGATACGTGAACGCTTCAGCCCAGGCGGGAGTCGTCACCCATTGGCTCGAGACGGGCATGTTGTCGGAAGAAGAACAGGCGGTCGTTCGTCGCGGGCGAAACGCCAAATCGGGATCGATCCCGAAGCGGACCGACGTCCATACGTACCGTTATTCGACCGCGTTTGAGGCATTGATTGGTTACACATACCTTACAGAAAGAAGGGATCGTCTTGAAGAACTCATCGAACAAGCGTTCATATGGCTCGAAACCGAGCAACCCGAAACGACATGATGGAGGACGAGCGAACGAAAAACGTTCGTTCGACCGTCCAAAAAATGACCGGGGGGACCGTCCGCATCGTCAGAAGCCGGAACGGCCGGACTATCAAGAAGTCGACGTCCTTGAAGAAGGCATCGATTTCCTCTACGGCCGTAACCCGGTCATCGAGGCGCTCCGGAGCGGACGCGACATGAACAAAGTCTTCATTATGGAAGGCCAACAAAAAGGACCGCTCGCCCAAATTATCGCGATGGCGAACGAGGCGTCTGTCCAAGTGTCATTCGTCCCGAAAACGAAACTCGAGAAGATGGCCGGCAGTGAACACCACCAAGGTGTCGTCGCAGCCGTCGCGGCTTACGAGTATAAGTCGATTGAGGATATGTTCGCACTCGCCGAATCAAAAGGTGAGACACCGCTCTTTATTTTGCTCGACGAATTAGAAGATCCTCACAACCTAGGTTCGATTTTACGGACGGCTGACGCTGTCGGGGCCCACGGGATCATCATCCCGAAACGCCGATCGGTCGGACTGACGCAAACCGTCGCCAAGGCGTCGACCGGCGCGATCGAGTACATCCCGGTCGCCCGTGTGACGAACTTGACGCGCACACTCGAGGAACTGAAAGAAAAAGGACTTTGGGTCGTCGGGACCGATGCGAGTGAGAGCCAAGACTATCGGCGCCTCGATGGCAACATGCCGCTCGTCGTCGTCATTGGCAGCGAAGGGAAAGGGATGAGCCGGCTCGTTCGTGAGACGTGTGACTTCCTCGTCCATATGCCGATGGTCGGTCACGTCACATCGCTCAACGCTTCGGTCGCGGCCGCGCTTCTGTTGTATGAAGTGCACCGTACACGTCACCCGTTGTCATGAGCTTAAAGCGCGAACTGCTCCTTGTCGACGGCTACAACATTATCGGCGCCTGGCCCCATCTCCGTAAGCTTCGGGACATTGACTTCGAGAAGGCCCGCAACGATTTAATCGAGGCGATGGCCGAGTATCAGGCGGTCACCGGTCGTCAAGTGACGATCGTCTTTGACGCGCACATGCGATACGGACGAGAGGCGAAAGCGAGGCAGAGCCGCGTCGCCGTCGTCTATACGAAAGAGAACGAAACGGCAGACGAATGGATTGAACGGCGGGCCCATGAGCTCGTCGACGATCGTCTCGTGACGCTGTTCGTCGCCACGAATGACTTTACCGAACAGTGGGTCATCTTTGGTCAAGGCGCACTGCGGGTGCCGGCCGCCGAGTTGTTGAAAGATTGGAAGCAGGCACAAAAGCTCATCGAGATCGAACGGCGTGCCTTAGAGAAGGACAGGTCGAACCGTAAAACAATCGACCTCTCGCCTGACGTAAGGGCGCGATTCGAAGAAATGCGTCGCCGTAAGTCGAATCGTGACGAGCATCACTGACGAGTTCATGAAATGGACTCGTCTTTGTTGTTGGTTTGACATTTTTTTGAAAGGAAATGTTGTATACTAATAGATGTATGCGTTATACGAAAGATAATTGACGGAATTTTTAGAAATTTGTTTGACGGTCGTTTTATAGGCTGCCTATAATGGGAGCACAAACTTACATAGTTCATCATCAATTGCCGGGGGGTATGAAACATGAACGGATGGCCATACGAACAATTTGAAACCATGTCAGACGAAGAGCTCGTCTTTCTGGCACGTAACGAAGGGGATAGCGATGCGTTAGAGTTTCTGATTGAGCGCTATCGTTATTTTGTCAGGGCTAAGGCGAGGTCTTATTTCTTGATCGGTGCCGATCATGAGGACATCGTGCAAGAAGGAATGATCGGGCTGTATAAAGGGGTTCGAGATTACCGAGACGAGCGGCTCGCCTCGTTTAAAAGTTTTGCTGAAATGTGTATCACGCGGCAGATGATCACGGCGATCAAGACGGCGACACGTCAAAAGCACATCCCGCTCAATTCGTACGTGTCACTTGATAAGCCGATCTTTGACGATGAGTCGGACCGGACGCTGTTAGACGTCATATTGCCCCCGCACCCGACCGACCCGCAAGAACTGCTCGTGACGCGGGAAGACCAATTGTTCATGGAAGAAAAGATGGATGAGCTCCTTAGCGACCTGGAACGAAAAGTGCTTCGTCTCTATTTGGACGGACGTTCGTACCAAGAGATCTCTGATGACCTTGACCGTCACGTCAAGTCGATTGACAACGCGTTGCAACGCGTCAAAAAGAAATTTGAGCGCCACGTCGACATCAAAACGTTAACGAGTTAACCGATATTGACCCCACGCCTCCTATGTGATACTTTTAAGGCAGCGCCTTGTCCGTAGACGCCATTTTACAGGAGGCGTTTTTTTTTCGCTCTTTTTTAATGGGAGCCGTCGAAAGGGGCGCTTATGAATGGCAAAGAAAGTAAGTCTCGCATGCGCGGATTGTGGGTCACGAGTTTACTCGACGACCAAGAAAGAGGATGTGCGGACGCGGCTTGAATTGAACAAGTTCTGCCGTCGTTGCAATGCGCATACGATGCATCGAGAATCAAAGTAACGTTAATTGGCATTCAATGTAGGAGGAAGCTACCATGAACTTTTTGCGTGATGTATGGAAAGAGTTAAAGAAAACGAGTTGGCCGACTCGTAAAGAGCTCACGAAATATACCATCACAGTCATCGCGACCGTCGTCGTGATTGGCCTGTTCGTGTTTGGCGTGGATACTGGTGTCAGTTATCTCGTCAACCTATTGATCAACTAAGGAAAGAGGTGAGAGCCGTGGAGAAACAATGGTTTGTTGTCCAGACGTATTCTGGCTTTGAGAACAATGTCAAAGAAAACTTAGAACGCCGAATCGGTTCGATGAACATGGAAGATAAAATTTTCCGCGTCCTCGTTCCAACCGAAACAACGCAAGAAGAAGTCACGCTTAAAAGTGGCGAGAAGAAGATCAAAGAACGTGAAGTGAAAAACTTCCCGGGCTACGTGTTCGTCGAAATGATCATGACGGATGATTCATGGTACGTCGTGCGAAACACGCCGAACGTCACAGGCTTCCTCGGCTCGACAGGGGGCGGCGCCAAGCCGATCCCGCTCCAACCTGACGAAGTGACGAACGTGCTTTCGCAGATGGGTCTCATCGAGAAGAAAGACCGTTACAACTACGAGCTCGGCGATCTTGTCCGTGTCAAAGAAGGCGCGTTCGAGAACTTTGAAGGCACGATTGATGAAATCGAAGCGGACAAAGAGAAGCTTAAAGTCGTCGTCGACATGTTCGGCCGCGAAACAAAAATTGAGCTTGATTTCGAACAAGTTCAGAAAATTAACTAAAACCCACTTGCCATCCTGAGAAACGGATGGTACAATCGGAAATGTTTGATGTTGTGCTATATTTCGGTACAAACTCGACCTAATAGATTGAGTGGGAGGGCGCACAACGTCCAAGAAACCACATTTTAGACTTAAGGAGGTGTGTCTCGTGGCGAAAAAAGTTACTAAACTCGTTAAACTTCAAATCCCAGCTGGTAAAGCTAACCCAGCACCACCAGTAGGTCCAGCACTTGGTCAAGCAGGTGTTAACATCATGGGATTCTGTAAAGAGTTCAACGCTCGTACACAAGACCAAGCCGGATTGATTATTCCTGTAGTCATTACGGTATACGAAGATCGTTCGTTTACATTCATTACGAAAACTCCACCAGCTGCAGTTCTTTTGAAGAAAGCTGCTGGTATCGAGAGCGGTTCAGGTGAACCAAACCGTAAGAAGGTAGCAACGGTTAAGCGTGATAAAGTTCGCGAAATCGCTGAACTTAAAATGCCTGACCTTAACGCGTCGTCTGTTGAAACAGCGATGCTTATGGTTGAAGGTACTGCGCGTAGTATGGGTATTGTAATCGAAGACTAATTTATTAGTCTCTGGGATTGACGGTGAATATTGTACTCACCTTCAATCCCTTCATTATGTGGGAGGAAATTCCGCTAACCACAAGGAGGAAAAGAATCATGGGTAAAAAACACCAAGAAGCAGCTAAGCTTGTTGACCGCACGAAGTCATACGAACTCGCTGAGGCCGTTGAACTCGTTCAAAAAACAGCTACTGCTAAATTCGATGAAACAATCGAAGTTGCTGTCCGTCTCGGCGTAGATCCGAAGAAAGCGGACCAACAAATCCGCGGTGCCGTTGTACTTCCACACGGTACTGGTAAAACTCAAAAAGTTCTCGTCTTCGCAAAAGGCGAAAAAGTTAAAGAAGCTGAAGCGGCTGGCGCTGACTACGTCGGTGATTCTGAGTTCATCACTAAAATCCAACAAGGATGGTTCGACTTCGATGTTATCGTTGCGACACCTGACATGATGGGTGAAGTTGGTAAACTTGGTCGCGTTCTCGGACCAAAAGGCCTCATGCCTAACCCGAAAACAGGCACAGTCACGTTCGACGTTGCGAAAGCAATCGCGGACATCAAAGCTGGTAAAGTAGAATACCGCGTCGACAAAGCCGGTAACATCCACGTACCAGTTGGTAAGAAGTCATTTGAAGCAACAAAACTCTCTGAGAACATCGAGACAATCATCGAGACACTCATGAAAGTGAAGCCTGCTACTGCAAAAGGAACTTACCTCAAAAACATCGCGCTTTCGTCAACAATGGGTCCTGGTATCCGTGTTGCGACTGCCGACTTCATCAAGTAATCTACTTGAAATAAACTGTTGACAACGTGTGATACCGCTGTTAAAGTAAGACACGTTCAACCGAATATGTTGGATTACCGCAGACAGAAGGTGGACATCGGTCCGTAAACCCTTCCGAGGTGTCTTTGCTCGAACTTGAGCCTGTTGTCACAGGTTTACTTTCAAACAATTACGCCCTCGTATGTCTTCATACGAGGGATTTCTTTTTGAAGAGCAGCCTCTCGTCCGGTACAAGAAATGACTAGGAGGTGCAAACACATGGCAAGCGAAAAAATCGTAGCTCAGAAATCGGCACTTGTCGATGAAATCGCTGAGAAAATGCAAGCGAGCGTTGGAACAATCGTTGTTGACTACCGTGGACTTACAGTTGAAGAAGTGACTACACTCCGTAAATCACTCCGTGACGCTGGAATCGAGTTCAAAGTATACAAAAACGGACTTCTTCGCCGCGCGGCTACTCAGTCTGGCTTTGACGGTCTTGACGAAGTCTTCACAGGTCCTACAGCAGTCGCGTTCTCGAAAGAAGACGTTGTTGCTCCAGCTAAGATCTTGAACGACTTCTCGAAAGAGCACAAAGCGCTCGAATTGAAAGGCGGAATCATCGAAGGCAAAGTAACTTCACTTGAAGAAGTGAAAGCTCTTGCAGAACTTCCATCACGCGAAGGTCTTCTCTCGATGCTTCTCAGCGTACTTCAAGCTCCAATCCGTGGGCTCGCAGTCGCAACAAACGCAATCGCAGAACAAAAAGAAGAGCAGTCTGCTTAATTTTTGTCTCGTAGCGTAACAACAACTTTTTACAACATCAAAGGAGGAAAACCATAATGGCTTTCAACAAAGAGCAATTCATCGAAGACCTCAAATCAATGACGGTTCTCGAACTTAACGAACTCGTAAAAACAATCGAAGAAGAATTCGGCGTATCAGCAGCAGCTCCAGTAGCAGTTGCAGGTGCAGGCGCAGCAGCAGCTGAAGAGCAAACTGAATTCGACGTAATCCTCACAAACGCTGGCGCTGGTAAAATCAACGTCATCAAAGCGGTACGTGAACTTACAGGCCTCGGTCTTAAAGAAGCGAAAGCACTCGTTGACGGAACTCCGGCTCCAGTCAAAGAAGGCGTTTCTAAAGAAGATGCAGACGCAGTTAAAGCTAAGCTTGAAGAAGCTGGCGCAACTGTCGAAGTTAAGTAATCTAACTTTTACTTCACAAGCTATAGAAGCTCGCCATGGCGAGCTTCTTTTATTTCCTTGAAGAATGGGTTAGGAGGTTCAACGCATGGGAGATCATTACTATACGAACGATCCGAGTTCAAAAAGTACCCCGGAGACATGGTCGTACGAGTTGCGAGGGAAGACGTATCGCTTCACCTCGGACCGCGGCGTGTTCTCGAAAGGATCGGTCGATTTTGGGTCACGTCTCTTAATCGAGTCATTTGAAGTGCCTATTGTTTCAGGTCGCATTTTAGATGTCGGCTGTGGTTACGGTCCGATGGGGATCTCGCTTGCCGACGCCTCTGGGCGTGAAGCACTCCTCGTCGACGTGAACGAACGAGCGCTTGCCTTGTCCGAACAAAACGCCACCCAAAACGGAGTGACGATTGAAACACGAATGAGCCACGCGTACGATGCGGTCGGAGATGAACGGTTCGCGGCAATCGTGACCAACCCGCCGATTCGGGCTGGGAAACAAGTGGTCCACACGATTTTGCGAGACGCGCACGACCATCTTGTCGTAGGTGGAGCGCTTTATGTCGTCATCCAAAAGAAACAGGGAGCACCTTCTGCCAAGAAGCTGCTTGAAGATGTGTTTGGTCACGTCGAGACACTTGCGAAAGAAAAAGGCTATTTCATTTTCCGGGCAATTCGGTCTTGACAAACGGCGAAGTCTTGTTGACTCGCTATAACGTATATGCTAACATTATAAAATGCCATTGGAATGGAATTCGCTTGGAACTGCCGCGTTTGCCGCTTTTTAGACGCGGAAAAAGAGCGACATTCAATGACAATGTTCGATTATTACGCCCGAAAAATTCGCTAAAGAATTGGGGGTCTGCGAGGTGAATCAGTTGACTGGTCAACTTGTTCAGTACGGTCGTCACCGTCAGAGAAGAAGCTTTGCCCGTATCAGTGAGGTATTAGAGCTTCCGAATTTGATTGAAATTCAAACTGCTTCTTATGAGTGGTTCTTACGTGAAGGATTGAAAGAGATGTTCACGGACATTTCGCCAATCTCTGACTTCACAGGAAACCTCGTACTCGAGTTCATCGACTACTCGCTCAGCGAGCCGAAGTATTCGATCGATGAATCGAAGGAGCGAGACGTTACTTACTCTGCGCCACTTCGCGTAAAAGTACGTCTGCAAAACAAAGAGACAGGTGAACTTAAAGAGCAAGAAGTGTTCATGGGGGATTTCCCGCTCATGACAGAATCGGGAACGTTTATCATTAACGGCGCCGAGCGCGTCATCGTTTCCCAGCTTGTTCGTTCGCCGAGCGTTTATTACAACTCGAAACTCGATAAGAATGGTAAGCGTGGTTTCGGCGCGACAGTCATCCCGAACCGTGGTGCATGGCTCGAGCTTGAAACAGATGCCAAAGATATCGTGTATGTCCGTATCGACCGTACCCGTAAAATCCCGGTAACGGTGTTGTTGCGTGCGCTCGGATTCGGCACGGACCAAGAAATTATCGACCTTTTAGGCGACGACGAATATCTTCGTAACACCCTTGAAAAAGATAACACCGAGTCGACGGAAAAAGCGTTGATCGAGATTTATGAGCGTCTCCGCCCTGGTGAACCACCAACGGTTGAAAACGCGAAATCACTTCTCGTCTCACGTTTCTTCGACCCGAAACGCTATGACCTCGCAAACGTTGGTCGCTATAAGATGAACAAAAAGCTTCATCTAAAGAATCGCTTGTTCGGACAAAAGTTGGCGGAACCACTCGTCGACCCGGAAACAGGTGAAGTGATCGCCGAAGCCGGCACTGTGCTCGACCGTCGTAACCTCGACCGTGTCCTCCCTTACTTGGAGAACGGCCTTGGCTACATGGACGCGGAACCTACGGGTGGCGTCGCGGAAGGCGAGCCGTTCGGCCTTCAATCGATCAAAGTCATCTCACCGGATGACCCAGATGGAGAGCGTGTCTTGAACATTATCGGTAACGGCAATATCGACCGCAGCGTGAAACACATCACACCGGCCGATATCATCGCATCGATCAACTACTTCTTCAACTTACTTCACGAAGTCGGAACAACAGATGACATCGACCACTTAGGAAACCGTCGTCTTCGTTCAGTCGGAGAACTTCTCCAAAACCAATTCCGTATCGGACTTTCTCGTATGGAACGTGTCGTAAAAGAACGGATGTCGATTCAAGATCAAAACGCGATCACACCGCAGGCGCTTATTAACATTCGCCCGGTTATCGCATCGCTGAAAGAGTTCTTCGGTAGCTCGCAGTTGTCACAGTTCATGGACCAAACGAACCCGCTCGCGGAATTGACGCACAAGCGTCGTCTCTCTGCACTTGGGCCGGGTGGTTTGACACGTGAGCGCGCCGGCTTCGAAGTTCGAGACGTTCACTATTCGCACTACGGTCGGATGTGTCCGATCGAAACGCCGGAAGGACCGAACATCGGTCTCATCAACTCGCTTTCGTCTTATGCGAAAGTGAACGAGTACGGCTTCATCGAAGCACCGTACCGTCGCGTTGACCCGGAAACTGGTCTCGTCACAGGCGAGATTCAATATATGACGGCGGACGAAGAAGATCTCTACGTCGTCGCCCAGGCGAACATGCCGCTCACTGAAGACGGTCACTTTGCCGACGAGCAAGTCCTTTGCCGCTTCCGCGGACAAAACTTGTCAGTCGAGCCGAGCCGAGTTGACTACATGGACGTTTCGCCGAAACAGGTTGTTTCTGCCGCAACGGCATGTATCCCGTTCCTTGAGAACGATGACTCGAACCGTGCCCTCATGGGAGCGAACATGCAACGTCAAGCTGTACCACTTCTTCAACCAGACTCGCCGATCATCGGTACTGGTATGGAGTACGTGTCAGCGAAAGACTCTGGGGCCGCGATCATCGCGAAATACCCGGGTGTCGTCGAGCGTGTCACAGCTCGTGAAATTTTGGTCCGCCGCACGTCTGACGTGAACGGATCAATGGTTTCAGGTGACCTTGACCGCTACAAACTTCAAAAGTACGTTCGTTCAAACCAAGGGACGTGCTACAACCAAAAGCCGATCATCGCTGCTGGTGACCAAGTCGAAAAAGGAGAAATCCTTGCAGACGGTCCATCGATGGATATGGGTGAGCTCGCGCTCGGCCGTAACGTCGTTGTCGCCTTCATGACTTGGGACGGTTACAACTATGAGGATGCGATCATCATGAGTGAGCGCCTCGTGAAAGACGACGTCTACACTTCGATTCATATCGAAGAGTACGAGTCAGAGTCACGAGACACGAAACTCGGACCTGAAGAAATCACGCGTGACATTCCGAACGTCGGTGATGACGCGCTTCGCAACTTGGACGATCGTGGGATCATCCGCATCGGTGCGGAAGTCAAGGATGGCGACATCCTCGTCGGTAAAGTAACGCCTAAAGGTGTGACTGAATTGACGGCGGAAGAGCGTCTCTTGCACGCGATCTTCGGTGAGAAAGCACGTGAAGTCCGTGATACGTCACTCCGTGTACCTAACGGCGGCGACGGCATCATCTTGGACGTCAAAGTGTTCGACCGTGAAAACGGTGACGAACTCTCACCAGGCGTGAACCAAATGGTTCGTGTCTATATCGTTCAGAAACGTAAGATTCACGAAGGAGATAAGATGGCGGGACGTCACGGTAACAAAGGTGTTATCTCGCGCATCCTCCCTGAAGAAGATATGCCATATATGCCAGACGGCACACCGATTGACATCATGCTTAACCCACTCGGTGTACCATCGCGTATGAACATCGGTCAGGTACTTGAACTCCACCTTGGAATGGCGGCTAAAAAGCTCGGCATCAAAGTGGCGACACCTGTATTCGATGGTGCGCGTGAGGAAGACGTATGGGCAACGATTGAAGAAGCCGGAATGGACAAAGATGCCAAGACTCGTCTCTATGACGGTCGTACTGGTGAACCGTTCGATAACCGCGTCTCTGTCGGTGTCATGTACATGATCAAACTCGCGCACATGGTTGATGACAAGCTTCACGCACGTTCGACAGGACCTTACTCGCTCGTCACGCAACAACCGCTCGGTGGTAAAGCACAGTTCGGTGGTCAGCGCTTCGGTGAGATGGAAGTTTGGGCCCTTGAAGCGTACGGCGCAGCCTACACGCTTCAAGAAATCTTGACAATCAAGTCGGATGACACGGTCGGTCGCGTGAAAGCGTACGAAGCGATCGTGAAAGGCGAGAGCGTTCCGAAAGCGGGCGTTCCTGAATCATTCCGCGTCTTGATCAAAGAGCTTCAAGCGCTCGGTATGGAAGTCAAGATGATGTCTGCGGACGATGAAGAAGTCGAAATGAAAGATGAAGATGACGACAACATCCCGAACGCAACATCGGCGTTAGAACAAGTCGTTCAACCGACTGTTACGGAAGAGGAATAAGGCGAAAAGGGAGGTCGGCCCCTTGGTAGATGTTAATCGATTTGAATATATGAAAATCGGCTTGGCTTCACCGGAAAAGATCCGTTCGTGGTCTTACGGGGAAGTCAAAAAGCCGGAAACAATCAACTATCGTACACTTAAACCAGAGAAGGACGGATTGTTCTGTGAACGAATCTTCGGTCCGACGAAAGACTGGGAATGTTACTGTGGGAAATACAAACGAATCCGTTATAAAGGAGTCATTTGTGACCGCTGTGGCGTTGAAGTGACGAAAGCGAAAGTGCGTCGCGAGCGTATGGGCCATATCGAGCTCGCGGCACCAGTTTCGCATATCTGGTACTTTAAAGGGATTCCAAGCCGGATGGGGCTTGTGCTCGATATGTCACCACGTGCGCTCGAAGAAGTGATTTACTTCGCGTCGTACGTCGTGACCGAGCCAGGTGACACACCGCTCGAGAAGAAGCAACTCCTCTCGGAAAAAGAGTTCCGTCTCTACCGTGAGAAATACGGTAGCGACTTCAAAGCAGACATGGGTGCGGAAGCGATTCGGACACTCCTTCAAGACGTACAACTCGAGAAGGAAGTCGGAGAACTTCGCGAAGAATTGAAGACGGTTCAAGGTCAACGTCGTACACGTGCGATCAAACGCCTTGAAGTGCTCGATGCGTTCTTCACATCGGGGAATGATCCAGATTGGATGATCCTCGAAGTGCTTCCTGTCATTCCGCCAGAGCTTCGCCCGATGGTGCAGCTCGACGGTGGACGCTTCGCAACATCTGACTTGAACGATTTATATCGTCGAGTCATCAACCGTAACAACCGTCTCAAACGTTTGCTCGACCTCGGCGCGCCGAACATCATCGTGCAAAACGAGAAGCGTATGCTTCAAGAAGCGGTTGACGCCCTCATCGACAACGGTCGTCGTGGTCGTCCGGTAACCGGTCCAGGTAACCGTCCACTTAAGTCGCTTTCACATATGTTGAAAGGGAAACAAGGCCGTTTCCGTCAAAACCTTCTCGGTAAGCGGGTCGACTATTCAGGACGTTCGGTTATCGTCGTTGGACCAAACTTGAAGATGTTCCAATGTGGCCTCCCGAAAGAGATGGCGCTTGAACTCTTCAAACCGTTCGTGATGAAAGAACTCGTCGGTCGCGGCATCGCGTCGAACATCAAGAACGCCAAACGCAAAATTGAGAAGATGCAACCAGAAATCTGGGGCGTCCTCGAAGATGTCATCCGTGAGCACCCGGTTCTCTTGAACCGTGCCCCGACACTTCACCGTCTCGGGATTCAAGCGTTCGAACCGATCCTCGTCGAGGGCCGTGCGATTCGTCTACACCCACTCGTTTGTACGGCTTATAACGCCGACTTCGATGGTGACCAAATGGCGGTCCACGTCCCACTTTCAGCTGAAGCGCAAGCAGAAGCACGTCTTCTCATGCTCGCAGCCCAAAACATTTTGAACCCGAAAGATGGAAAACCGGTCGTTACACCATCGCAGGATATGGTCCTCGGTAACTACTACATCTCGCTTGAACGCGACGATGCCATCGGTCAAGGGAAAATCATGTCGAACGTCAATGAAGCGCTCATCGCGTATCAAAACGGTTACGTCCACTTGCACTCGCGTGTGGCGGTTCCGGCGCGTACGCTCAACAACCCGACGTTCACTGACGAACAAAATGAGAAATTGTTGATCACAACGGTCGGTAAGATGATCTTCAACGAGATCTTGCCGAACACGTTCCCATACTTGAACGAGCCGACGATGGAAAACTTACAGGAAGCAACGCCTGACAAGTATTTCATCGACAAAGGAGCGAACGTTGCGGAAGAAATCGCCGCTCGTCCACTCGTCGAGCCGTTCAAAAAAGGATTCCTTGGAAAAGTCATCGCGGAAGTGTTCCAGAAGTTTGAAACGACTGAAACGAGCCGCATGCTTGACCGGATGAAAGATCTCGGATTCAAACACTCGACTAAAGCGGGTGTGACGGTCGGTATCTCAGATATCATCGTTCTTCCGGATAAACAAGAAATCCTTGATGAAGCGCAAACTCAAGTCGACCAAATCATGAAATCGTTCCGCCGTGGTCTCATCACTGAAGATGAGCGCTATGAGCGTGTCGTCCGGTCGTGGAACGAAGCGAAAGATGAGATTCAGTCACGATTGATGAAATCCCTCAACCGCTTGAACCCGATCTTCATGATGTCAGACTCAGGTGCCCGTGGTAACGCGTCCAACTTCACGCAGCTCGCAGGGATGCGTGGTTTGATGGCCGCTCCATCTGGCCGCATCATCGAACTTCCGATCAAATCGTCGTTCCGTGAAGGTCTGACGGTTCAAGAGTACTTCATCTCGACGCACGGTGCGCGTAAAGGTCTTGCTGATACAGCCCTTAAGACGGCTGACTCAGGTTACTTGACGCGTCGTCTCGTCGACGTTGCCCAAGATGTCATCATCCGTGAAGAAGATTGTGGAACGGACCGCGGGATTCGCGTCGCCGCCCTCCGCGAAGGTACGGAAGAAATCGAAAACTTGTATGACCGCCTCGTCGGCCGTACAGCGTTCGAGACAGTGGCACATCCGGAAACGGGAGAAGTCATGGTCGAGAAGAACCAACTCATCACCGAAGATCTTGCCCGCGAAATCGTCGATGCCGGCATCGAACGAGTTGAAATCCGTACTGCCTTTACATGTAACACGTCACACGGCGTATGTAAGAAGTGTTACGGACGCAACTTGGCGACCGGTTCGAACGTTGAAGTTGGGGAAGCAGTCGGAATCATCGCCGCGCAATCGATCGGTGAGCCAGGAACGCAGCTTACGATGCGTACCTTCCACACAGGTGGGGTAGCCGGAGATGATATCACACAAGGTCTTCCGCGTATCCAAGAAGTATTCGAGGCCCGTAACCCGAAAGGGCAAGCGGTCATCTCGGAAATTCCGGGTACGGTCATCGACTTCACAGAGTCACGCGACAAGCGCGAACTCACAGTCGAAGGACTCAGCGAGACACGTACGTACACGATTCCGTTCGGAGCACGTCTCCGTGTCCAAATCGGTGATACGGTCGAAGCTGGGGAAGTCTTCACGGAAGGTTCGATCGATCCGAAAGAATTGCTCACCGTCCGTGGTGTATCTGGTGTCCAGAACTATCTTCTCCAAGAAGTTCAAAAAGTATACCGGATGCAAGGGGTAGAAATCGGCGACAAACACGTCGAAGTCATGGTTCGCCAAATGCTTCGCCGCGTCAAAGTCATCGAGTCGGGTGACACGCCGCTTCTCCCAGGTTCGCTCGTCGACATCAGCGTCTTCAAGGAAGCATGTAAAGTTGCACTCCGCGAAGGCAAGAGCCCGGCGACGGCCAAACCGGTCCTTCTCGGAATCACGAAAGCGTCGCTTGAGACAGATTCGTTCCTCTCGGCCGCTTCGTTCCAAGAAACGACTCGCGTGTTGACAGACGCTGCCATCAAAGGCAAGCGTGACTATCTCCTCGGCCTCAAGGAGAACGTCATCATCGGTAAGCTCGTTCCTGCTGGTACAGGGATGCCGGTTTACCGCGATGTTCAACTTAAAGAGGACGCGGCAGAAGTCGCTCTCGAAGACACGACAGTAGAATAAAACGTCTTGACAGCATTGGTTGGCGGTGCTACTATGATTTAGTGCCGCCAATCGGTTGTTGTCGTAGACAACGGTGTCCAGCAGTCGGCAAGCTACTTGGACGTCACCCGATCTTTCCTACAGAAAGATTTGGCTGCTATCTTTGCCACTTTCAAGGTATAACTCACGTTTTTGCGAGGTCATGGAATGCCTACGCCTCGTAAAAGCGTTTCGTTATGACCTTAAATGAACCACCCGGGTCGGTGGGTCTAGAAAATAGCACAATTCAGGAAGGGAGGATCTTCAAAGATGCCTACTATCAACCAGTTAGTCCGTAAAGGACGTAAATCGAAAGTCGTCAAATCTGACTCTCCAGCACTTAACAAAGGTTACAACAGTTTCATCAAGTCACAAACAAACGTGAGCTCACCACAAAAACGTGGTGTTTGTACACGTGTTGGTACAATGACTCCGAAGAAACCGAACTCGGCGTTACGTAAGTATGCTCGTGTTCGTTTGACTAACCAAATCGAAGTGACTGCGTACATCCCAGGTATTGGCCACAACCTTCAAGAGCACAGCGTTGTTCTTATCCGTGGAGGACGTGTAAAAGACTTACCAGGGGTACGTTACCACATCGTTCGTGGTGCGCTTGACACTGCAGGTGTTGACGGACGTATGCAAGGCCGTTCGAAATACGGTACGAAACGTCCGAAAGCTGCGAAGAAGTAATTCTCGCCAACTAAACTACAACTACTGAAATTTTGAAAGGAGGGTACTCGGATGCGTAAAAACCGTGCAGAACGTCGTGACGTTATCGCAGATCCGATCTACAACTCGAAATTGGTAACTCGCCTCATTAACCGTGTCATGTTAGACGGTAAAAAAGGTACAGCTCAAACTATCATTTACAACGCATTTGGTCTCATCGCTGAACGCTCAGGCAAAGAGCCTATGGAAGTGTTCGAAGAAGCAATGAACAACATCATGCCTGTACTTGAAGTTAAAGCTCGCCGTGTTGGTGGAGCAAACTACCAAGTTCCTGTTGAAGTTCGTCCAGAGCGCCGTACGACACTTGGTCTTCGTTACCTCGTGAACTACGCTCGTCTCCGCAACGAGAAGACGATGGAGCAACGTATCGCGAATGAAATCATGGATGCAGCCAATAACACTGGTGCTTCAGTTAAGAAACGCGAAGACATGCATAAGATGGCAGAAGCGAACAAAGCGTTTGCTCACTATCGTTGGTAATTTAAACGTAAAGACCACTCCACGTCACCAAGCGGTGGCTTAATGGAGTGGCTTTCGGGTATAATCATATCGTGTGCCAGCACACGAAAAACACATGCGGAAGGAGAATACCCAGTATGGCAAGAGAATTCTCCCTAAAGAATACTCGTAACATCGGGATCATGGCACACATCGATGCCGGTAAAACGACAACGACTGAACGTATTCTTTATTACACAGGTCGTATCCATAAAATTGGTGAAACTCATGAAGGAGCTTCACAAATGGACTGGATGGAGCAGGAGCAAGAGCGTGGAATCACGATCACTTCTGCTGCGACGACTGCACAGTGGAATGGCCACCGTGTTAACATCATCGATACACCTGGACACGTAGACTTCACAGTTGAAGTTGAACGTTCACTCCGTGTACTCGATGGCGCAGTTGCAGTACTTGACGCTCAGTCAGGTGTTGAACCACAAACAGAAACTGTATGGCGTCAAGCGACGACTTACGGTGTTCCACGTGTCGTATTCGTCAACAAGATGGATAAGATCGGTGCGGACTTCTTGTACTCGGTAAAAACACTTCACGAGCGTTTGCACGCAAATGCACACCCAATCCAACTTCCAATCGGTGCGGAAGACGAATTCAAAGGAATCGTCGACCTCGTCGAAATGAAGACGTACATGTACTCGAACGACCTCGGTACTGACATCGAAGTAATCGATGGCTTCCCAGCTGACATGGCTGATGAAGCTGAAGAACTTCGCGGTCAATTGATCGAAGCGGTCGCGGACTACAACGAAGAGTTGATGATGAAATACCTCGAAGGCGAAGAGATCTCAATCGAAGAACTCAAAGCTGGTATTCGTAAAGCAACGCTCAGCGTAGAATTCTACCCTGTACTCGTCGGTTCGGCCTTCAAAAACAAAGGTGTTCAATTGATGTTGGACGCTGTTGTTGATTACCTCCCGTCACCAGTTGACGTTGAGTCAATCAAAGGTGTTAACCTCGACACAGAAGAAGAAATCACGCGTGAACCTTCGGACGACGCACCGTTCTCGGCACTCGCGTTCAAAGTCATGACTGACCCTTACGTCGGTAAATTGACATTCTTCCGTGTGTACTCTGGTACAGCATCTGCTGGTTCGTATGTGAAGAACTCGACTAAAGGGAAGCGTGAGCGCCTCGGTCGTATCCTTCAAATGCACGCGAACAGCCGTGAAGAGATCCCAATGGTATACGCTGGTGACATCGCCGCTGCCGTTGGTCTTAAAGATACAACGACTGGTGATACGCTTTGCTCAGAGAAAGACAACGTCGTTCTCGAGTCAATGACATTCCCAGAACCGGTTATCTCGGTCGCAATCGAGCCTAAATCGAAAGCAGACCAAGACAAGATGGGTCAAGCCCTCGCGAAACTCGCAGAAGAGGATCCAACTTTCCGCACTGAAACAAACCAAGAGACTGGTCAAACGATCATCTCTGGTATGGGTGAGCTTCACCTTGATATCCTCGTTGACCGTATGCGTCGCGAGTTCAAAGTAGAAGCAAACGTCGGTGCACCACAAGTTGCTTACCGTGAGACAATCCGTGGCGCTGCGAAGATCGATTCGAAATTCGTACGTCAATCAGGTGGACGCGGTCAGTACGGTCACGTTGTCGTAGAATTCGAGCCGAACGAAGAAGGCGCTGGATTCGCATTCGAGAACAAGATCGTCGGTGGTGTCGTACCACGTGAATACGTCCCAGCTGTTCAAAACGGGATTGAAGAAGCACTCGAAAACGGTATCCTCGCTGGTTACCCAGTAGTTGACGTTAAAGCTGCCCTCGTCTTCGGATCGTACCACGATGTCGACTCGAACGAGATGGCGTTTAAAGTTGCTGCTTCGATGGCGGTTAAACAACTTAAGGAACAAGCGAAAGCTGTTATTCTTGAGCCAATGATGCGTGTTGAAGTCGTTATCCCAGAAGAATACTTGGGAGACATCATGGGTGACGTCACGTCACGCCGTGGACGCGTAGAAGGTATGGAAGCACGCGGTAACGCGCAAGTCGTTAAAGCGATGGTTCCACTTTCGGAAATGTTCGGATATGCAACGTCACTCCGTTCACGTACACAAGGACGTGGAACGTACTCGATGCACTTCGACCACTACGAAGAAGTACCGAAGTCAATTGCTGAAGAAATCATCAAAAAAGCGAACGGCTAATAACGGTTGTAACGCTGAATTGATTGTTGTAAGCTAAGGAGGACGTATGTTAAAAGTAGCCTACGTCTTCCTAGTTAAATAAAAAACTAATTGTCTAATAGAGGAGGAATCTAGAATGGGTAAAGAAAAATTCGACCGTTCTAAACCGCACGTTAACGTTGGTACTATCGGCCACGTCGACCACGGTAAAACAACTTTGACTGCAGCGATCTCAGCTGTACTTTCAAAAGCACAAGGTAAAGCAGCTACAAAGTTTGACCAAATCGATGGTGCTCCTGAAGAGCGTGAGCGCGGTATCACAATCGCAACTGCTCACATCGAGTACGAAACTGAGAAACGCCACTATGCACACGTTGACTGCCCAGGTCACGCTGACTATGTTAAAAACATGATCACTGGTGCTGCACAAATGGACGGCGCGATCCTCGTTGTTTCTGCAACTGATGGCCCAATGCCACAAACACGTGAGCACATCCTTCTTTCACGTCAAGTAGGTGTTCCTTTCATCGTCGTATTCATGAACAAAGTTGACATGGTCGACGACGAAGAACTCCTCGAGCTCGTTGAGATGGAAATCCGTGAACTTCTTTCTGAGTACGACTTCCCAGGCGACGACCTTCCAGTAATCAAAGGTTCAGCACTTGGCGCGCTTAACGGCGAAGCTCAGTGGGAAGAAAAAATCATGGAACTCATGAACGCTGTTGATGAGTACATCCCTGAGCCAGTTCGTGACACGGACAAAGACTTCATGATGCCAGTTGAGGACGTATTCTCAATCACTGGTCGCGGTACTGTAGCGACTGGTCGTGTTGAGCGTGGTGTTCTCCGCGTCAACGACGAAGTTGAAATCGTTGGTCTTACAGAAGAAACTAAGAAAACTGTATGTACTGGTGTAGAGATGTTCCGTAAGCTTCTCGACTACGCTGAAGCTGGCGACAACATCGGTGCTCTTCTCCGTGGTGTATCACGTGAAGACATCGAGCGTGGACAAGTACTTGCTAAGCCAGGTACAATCACACCGCACTCTAAATTCAAAGCTTCAATCTACGTTCTTTCTAAAGAAGAGGGTGGCCGTCACACGCCATTCTTCGCGAACTACCGTCCGCAGTTCTACTTCCGTACAACTGACGTAACAGGTATCGTTCACCTTCCAGAAGGTACTGAAATGGTAATGCCAGGAGACAACATCGAGTTGACGATCGAATTGATTTCTACAATCGCGATCGAAGACGGAACACGTTTCTCAATCCGTGAGGGTGGCCGTACTGTAGGTGCTGGTTCTGTAACAGAAATCATCGAGTAATCGGTGACGTAAGCAGTCCGCTTTATGCGGACTGCTTTTTTTATTTGCGTTATACATCGTGTTAAAATGGGACATATTGCAGAAGGAAGGAGTGAAGGCGATGATTGCGAAACTCGAAGCGCTCTGTCGATTGAACGGAATCGCATGTCGGATCGGAGGTTCTACTTTGCTCCAACAGTACGGGCTAGTCGAAACGGCGAACGACTTGGACGTCTTTGTTGAACCAGATCAATTTGAACGATTGGACAACGTGCTGAGCCGTGTCGGGGAGAAGCTTGACACAAAACCGGATCCGGATTATATGACGACTTATTTTGGAGAGTATGTGTTCGAAGGCGTGGAGATCGATGTGATGGCAAGTTTTCGAATGAAGTGCACCGACGGGATTTATACGCATCCTTTCATTGAACCGAGAGCCGGATGGATGCGACTAGAAGAGTGGGTCGTCCTTTACAGCGTGATGGGACGAAAAGAAAAAGTGGATTTACTGCATGACTACTTCCAGACAGCCGAGTTAGACGAAACGGTGCTCCAAACTTGCTTGAAACGGGCGCCAGCCTCAGTTGTTGAGAGTGTGATGACGCGCTTCCGTGACCTGATGAAACGCTAGGCGGAGTTGGCACGAGGGTTCGGTTCGAAAATAGTTCAACAAAAGAAGGAAAATAGCTTGCAAAAGGTCAGGAATCTTGTTACATTAGTGAACGTTGAATAACTCATCAGACATCCGGCGCGTTCAAGAAAATCAAATCTTGCAATTCATTTGCAGATTCGATATAATGATTAAGTGTTTGTGCGAGTGGTGAGAGACTTTACAGCAGAAAACGGGTCCAATCGTTGATTTGCAATGATCGGATACTTCTGCTGACACAAGCACGCTGCGATGAAGCGGGAGGTTATGACACGCCAGGCAGCTTTGCCATGGCCGGTGTGGAAATTTCCGCGGAGAACTGTCTATTTTTAAAATAGGCGACAAAGGAGGGAAACTTACATGGCAAATGAAAAAATCCGTATTCGTTTAAAAGCATACGACCATCGCGTTCTCGATCAATCAGCTGAGAAAATCGTTGAAACTGCGAAGCGTTCAGGTGCAAAGGTTTCGGGACCAATCCCGCTTCCAACTGACAAATCGATCTACACGATCCTTCGTGCGGTTCACAAGTACAAAGATGCTCGTGAGCAGTTCGAGATGCGTACACACAAACGCTTGATCGACATCGTCAACCCAACACCAAAAACGGTTGATGCGCTTATGCGCCTCGAATTACCATCAGGTGTTGACATCGAAATCAAACTTTAATTCTTCATATAGTAGATACTAGCCAGAAGAGACAATAATTATTAAACAGGAGGTGTATCTCATGGCTAAAGGAATCTTAGGAACAAAACTCGGTATGACTCAAATCTTCAACGAAGCAGGCGAAGTCGTACCAGTAACAGTAGTTGCTGTCGAAGGAAACGTCGTGCTTCAACTTAAAACAGTTGAAACAGACGGTTACGAAGCAGTTCAACTCGGTTTCAGCGACGTGAAAGAATCACGTCAAAACAAACCGGCAAAAGGTCACGCTGCGAAAGCAAACGCGACACCTAAGCGCTTCATCAAAGAGATTCGTACTTCAGTAGAAGGATACGAAATCGGTCAAGAGATCAAGGCGGACATTTTCGCTGCAGGTGAATTAGTAGACGTTACAGGTACTTCAAAAGGTAAAGGATTCCAAGGTGCGATCAAGCGTCACGGACAATCACGTGGACCAATGGCTCACGGTTCGCGCTACCACCGTCGTCCTGGTTCGATGGGTCCTGTAGCTCCTAACCGCGTATTCAAAGGGAAACTTCTTCCTGGTCAAATGGGCGGAGAGCGTAAAACGATTCAAAACCTTGAAGTTGTTAAAGTTGACGTGGAACGTGGCCTTGTACTCGTTAAAGGCGCAATCCCAGGCGCTCGCAAGTCGAACGTCATCATCAAAACAGCGGTAAAAGGTAACTAATTAACTGCACGGAAAGGAGGAATTACGAATGCCTAAAGTAGCTTTGCTTAACCAAACAGGTTCACAAGTTGGCGAAATCGAATTGGCAGAAGCCATCTTCGGTATCGAGCCAAACGAATCAGTACTTTATGACGCGATCGTCATGCAACAAGCATCACGCCGTCAAGGTACTCACGATACGAAAGGTCGCTCGGAAGTACGCGGTGGCGGCCGTAAACCATGGAAACAAAAGGGAACTGGTCGTGCGCGCCAAGGTTCGATCCGCTCACCACAATGGGTTGGTGGTGGAACAGTCTTCGGTCCAACTCCACGTTCATACTCTTACAAGCTTCCTAAGAAAGTTCGTCGTCTTGCACTTCTCTCGGCTTTGTCGACAAAAGTACAAAACAACGAAATGATCGTCCTCGAAGGCCTTGCTTTCGATGCACCAAAAACAAAAGATATGGCTGCTGTACTTAACAGCCTTTCAGTAGAACGTAAGGCTCTTGTAGTCACAGCGGACTACAATGAGACTATCGCTCTCGCAGCTCGTAACATCCCAGGAGTGACTGTGATCGAAGCAGCAGGCGTGAACGTTCTTGACCTCGTTGCTAACGACAAAGTCATCTTCACTAAAGATGCGGTTGCGAAGGTAGAGGAGGTGCTTGCATAATGGCTCAAGCATACGATATCATCAAACGCCCGATCATCACTGAACGTTCAGTTAGCCTCATGGAAGCTAACAAATACGTTTTCGAGATCGAAGTTAAAGCGACTAAATCGCAAGTGAAACACGCTATCGAAACAATCTTCAACGTGAAAGTTGCTTCGGTAAACACAATGAACATGAAACCGAAAGCGAAACGTGTCGGTCGTCACTCTGGTTACACATCGCGTCGTAAGAAAGCGATCGTAACTCTTGCTGAAGGCAACACAATCGACTTCCTCGGTTAATTGATTACTTTACAAGAAAAGGAGGGAATCCTCGATGGCAATTAAAAAGTTTAAGCCGACCACTAACGGTCGCCGTAATATGACATCTCTCGACTTTGCAGAGATCACTACGAATCGCCCTGAAAAATCGTTAACTGAAAAGCTTTCGAAAAAAGGCGGACGTAACAACCAAGGTCGTTTGACTGTACGTCACCAAGGTGGCGGACACAAACGTAAATACCGTATCATCGATTTCAAACGTAACAAAGATGGCATCGTCGGACGCGTAGCAACGATCGAGTACGATCCAAACCGTTCAGCGAACATCGCCCTCATCAACTATGCAGATGGTGAGAAACGTTACATTCTCGCTCCTAAAGGGATCAAAGTAGGCATGGAAATCATGGCTGGCCCAGAAGCGGATATCAAAGTAGGGAACGCGTTGCCACTCGCAAACATCCCTGTCGGTACTACTATCCACAACATCGAGCTTAAGCCTGGTAAAGGCGGTCAGCTTGTTCGTGCGGCTGGTGCATCGGCACAAATCCAAGGACGTGACGGCAAGTACGTCATCGTTCGTCTTCAGTCAGGTGAATCACGCTTGTTCCTCGGCACTTGCCGCGCGACAATCGGTTCAGTTGGTAACGAAGAACACGAACTCGTAAACATCGGTAAAGCAGGACGTTCACGTTGGTTAGGCAAACGCCCAACAGTACGTGGTTCTGTAATGAACCCGGTTGATCACCCACACGGTGGTGGTGAAGGTCGTGCGCCAATCGGTCGTTCGGGCCCACTTACTCCTTGGGGTAAACCAGCTCTTGGTCTTAAAACACGTAAGAAAAACAAATCGAGCGACATGTACATCCTTCGTCGCCGTAAGAAATAATCACTACATGATTCTCGGGCGGTTCGAAAGAGCCGTTCCCGAATCATTCCAAAGGGAGGTTCTATCATGGGTCGCAGCTTGAAAAAAGGTCCATTCGCAGATCACCATTTGCTCGCTAAAGTTGATAAACTCAACGAATCTGGTGAAAAGCAAGTTATTAAAACTTGGTCACGTCGCTCGACGATCTTCCCAGAATTCATGGGTCACACGTTCGGTGTACACGATGGTCGTAAACACGTACCAGTATTCGTGACAGAAGACATGGTTGGTCACAAACTTGGTGAGTTCGCTCCAACACGCACGTACAAAGGTCACGGATCAGACAAGAAAACGAAACGGTAATTTGAGGGGAGGTCAAATCCATGCAAGCTAAAGCATCAGCTAATATGGTCCGTCTTGCTCCTCGCAAAGCACGTCTCGTTGTAGACTTAATTCGCGGGAAACAAGTCGGCGAAGCGCTCTCTGTCCTTGCTCACACGAACAAGGCAGCGTCGCCAGTCGTTGAAAAAGTATTGAAGTCGGCGATTGCAAACGCAGAGCACAACTACGATATGAACATTGAGAACCTTGTTGTCACAGAAGCTTTTGTCAACGAAGGTCCAACACTCAAACGCTTCCGCCCACGTGCGATGGGTCGCGCAAGCCGTATTAACAAACGCACAAGCCACATCCACATCGTGGTAACTGAAAAATAAGGAGGGATATGTAGTGGGTCAAAAGGTAAATCCGCACGGTCTTCGCGTTGGTATTATCAAAGACTGGGATTCGCGTTGGTACGCTGAGAAAGACTACGCAGATCTCCTTCATGAAGACTTCGTTATTCGTGAATACATCGAAAACAAAATGAAGGATGCTAGTGTTTCTAAAGTAGAAATCGAGCGCGCTGCAAATCGCGTGAACATTTCGCTTCACACTGCGAAGCCAGGTATGGTTATCGGTAAAGGTGGTTCGGAAATCGAGTCACTCCGTAAAAACATCACGAAACTTGCAGAAGGCAAACGTGTTCACATCAACGTTGTTGAAGTGAAAAACGCGGACGCTGTTGCAAAACTCGTTGCTGAAAACATCGCTCGTCAATTGGAAGGTCGCGTATCTTTCCGTCGTGCAATGAAGCAATCAATCCAACGTTCGATGCGTACAGGCATCAAAGGGATCAAAACAGAAGTTTCTGGTCGTCTTGGTGGCGCTGATATCGCTCGTTCAGAGAAGTACTCGGAAGGAACAGTTCCACTTCACACACTCCGTGCCGACATCGACTACGGAACAGCTGAAGCAGACACAACTTATGGTAAGATCGGAATTAAAGTCTGGTTGTACCATGGTGAAGTTCTTCCAACTAAAAACAACACAGCGAAAAACGCTGAATAATAAACACTCTTTCAGGAAGGAGGCAACACACTATGTTGTTACCTAAACGCGTGAAATATCGTCGTGTACACCGTGGTAAAATGCGCGGGAATGCAAAACGCGGCACAACAGTACATTTCGGTGAATTCGGTCTCCAAGCTCTCGAAGCGAGCTGGATCACAAACCGTCAAATCGAATCAGCACGTATCGCAATGACACGTTATATGAAACGTGGTGGTAAAGTGTGGATCAAGATCTTCCCACACAAGCCATACACGAAAAAGCCTCTCGAAGTCCGAATGGGTTCGGGTAAAGGTGCTCCAGAAGGCTGGGTAGCTGTAGTTAAGCCTGGCAAAGTAATGTTCGAAATCGCAGGTGTATCTGAGGAAGTGGCACGTGAGGCGCTTCGTCTTGCATCGCACAAACTTCCAGTCAAATGTAAGTTCGTGAAACGTGAAGAAAATGGTGGTGATACGAATGAAAGCAACTGATCTCCGTCAATCAACAACTGAAGAGCTCAACGGTAAAGTAGGCGAGTGGAAAGAAGAACTCTTTAACCTTCGTTTCCAATTAGCTACAGGTCAGCTTGAGAATCCTGCTCGTATCCGTGAAGTACGCAAGTCGATTGCGCGTGCTAAAACGATTCTTCGTGAACGCGAACTCGGCATCAACAACGGCTAATCTAATCGGATTCTTGAAGAGGAGGTAACACTCATGGAACGCAATCAGCGTAAAGTGCTCACTGGACGCGTCGTGTCTGACAAAATGGACAAAACGATCGTCGTTGCAGTTGAAACAAAAGTACGTCATAAGCTTTATGGTAAACGTGTGAACAGCACGAACAAATTTAAAGCGCATGATGAGAACAATGTCGCTAAGGTTGGCGATATCGTACGCATCGCGGAAACACGTCCACTTTCGAAAGACAAACGTTTCCGTCTCGTAACAGTAATCGAAGAATCAGTAATCATCTAATAACAGTTCGGATCTATAAACATCCGGAGGGAGGTACACTCGCATGATTCAACAAGAATCTCGCTTGAAAGTAGCAGACAACTCTGGCGCGCGTGAACTGTTGACAATTAAAGTCCTCGGTGGTTCAGGTCGTAAGACTGCCAACATCGGTGACATCATCGTCGCGACGGTAAAACAAGCAACACCAGGTGGCGTTGTTAAAAAAGGTGACGTTGTCAGAGCAGTTGTCGTTCGTACAAAACGCGGCGCTCGTCGTAAAGATGGTTCGTACATCCGTTTCGATGAGAACGCAGCAGTCATCATCAAAGATGACAAGAGCCCACGCGGCACACGGATCTTCGGGCCAGTTGCACGTGAACTTCGTGAAAAAGAATTCATGAAGATCGTTTCGTTGGCACCGGAAGTACTTTAATTTCCAATTTCAATCCTATAAGGAGGTGCGCAAACGATGCATGTTAAAAAAGGCGATACAGTCCAGGTAATGTCTGGTAAAGATAAAGGCAAGCAAGGGGTTATCCTCAAAGCGATGCCAAGCAAGAACCGCGTAGTCGTAGAAGGTATCAACGTGATTAAAAAACACTCGAAACCATCACAAGCGAATCCACAAGGCGGTATCCTTGAAATCGAAGCACCAATTCACGTCTCGAACGTCATGCCACTCGACCCGAAAACGGGCAAACCAACTCGTGTTGGTTTCAAAGTAGTCGATGGTAAAAAAGTTCGTGTCGCGAAATCGGGCGAAGTACTCGATAAATAAGAAGAACGTGACGAAAGGAGGTCCATTCGACTATGAACCGTTTGCAAGAGAAGTATAAAAGCGACATCGTGAAAGCGATGATGGATAAATTCAACTATGACTCAGTCATGCAAGTACCGAAGGTCGACAAGATCGTCATCAACATGGGTGTAGGTGACGCTGTTTCGAACTCGAAAGCACTTGATATGGCAGTGGAAGAATTATCAATTCTTTCTGGTCAAAAACCACTCGTAACGAAGGCTAAGAAATCAATCGCTGGTTTCAAACTTCGTGAAGGCATGCCAATCGGTGCGAAAGTAACTCTTCGTGGCGAGCGCATGTACGATTTCCTCGACAAATTGGTAACTGTTTCACTTCCACGTGTACGTGACTTCCGCGGTGTATCGAAGAAAGCATTCGACGGACGCGGTAACTACACGCTTGGCGTGAAAGAGCAACTTATTTTCCCTGAGATCGATTACGATAAAGTCTCTAAAGTACGTGGTATGGATATCGTTGTTGTTACAACAGCGAACACAGACGAAGAAGCACGTGAATTGCTCACACTTCTCGGAATGCCATTCCAAAAATAATCTAAAGGGAGGTCGACAACATGGCTAAAAAGTCAATGGTGAATCGCGAAATCAAACGCGAGAAACTCGTTGCCCAGTACGCTGAGAAACGTGCACAATTGAAAGCTGAAGGCGATTATATCGGACTCAGCAAATTGCCACGTAACTCGTCACCTGTTCGCTTGCACAACCGTTGCAGCATCACAGGTCGTCCACATGGTTACATGGGTAAATTCGGGATCAGCCGTATCAAGTTCCGTGATCTTGCATACAAAGGTCAAATCCCTGGTGTTAAAAAAGCAAGCTGGTAATCCACTAACAGTGTGAAAGGAGGTACATCGCATGGTAATGACAGACCCAATTGCAGATATGCTTACACGTATCCGTAACGCTAACATGGTTCGCCATGAAAAATTGGAGCTTCCAGCTTCTAATATCAAACGTGAGGTTGCAGAGATCCTCAAGCGTGAAGGTTTCATTCGCGATGTTGAATATATCGAGGACGCTAAACAAGGTACACTTCGTCTTTTCCTTAAGTATGGAGCAAGCAACGAACGTGTTATCACTGGTCTCAAACGTATTTCGAAACCAGGTCTTCGTGTATATGCAAAAGCAGATGAAGTACCAAAAGTACTCGGAGGACTCGGTATCGCAGTTCTTTCGACATCAAAAGGTCTTATGACTGATAAAGAAGCTCGCCAACAACAAGTCGGCGGCGAAGTGCTCGCCTACATCTGGTAAGTCACTTTTCTAACAAGAACGGAGGTGTAATCAATGTCACGTATTGGTAAAAAACCAGTTACGATTCCAGCTGGCGTTACTGTAACAGTTGCAGAAGACAACACGGTCACAGTAAAAGGTGCTAAAGGTGAACTTTCGCTTTCAGCTAACCCAGCATTGGAAATCAAAGTTGAAGAGAACGAATTGACTGTCGTTCGTCCGGATGACTCGAAAGAGAACCGTACGATCCACGGTACGACACGTGCCCTTATCGCCAACATGGTGGAAGGTGTGTCTAACGGATTCCAGAAAACACTTGAGATCTCAGGGGTTGGTTACCGTGCTGCTAAGCAAGGGAACAAACTCGTCCTCAGCCTCGGCTACTCGCACCCAATCGAGTACGTTGCTGAAGAAGGTATCGAGATCGAAGTTCCTTCAAACACGCAAATCATCGTAAAAGGGATTAACAAAGAGCGCGTCGGTCACGTTGCTGCTCAAATCCGCTCGTACCGTGCTCCAGAACCTTACAAAGGTAAAGGTGTTCGTTACTCTGATGAACGTATTCGCCGTAAAGAAGGTAAGACTGGTAAGTAATTCGTCACGAAATGAACGGAAAGGAGTGGCATAAATGATCACAAAAGCAGATAAAAATGCAGTTCGTAAAAAGCGTCATGCTCGTGTACGTCGTACGATCACGGGGACAGCAGCTCGTCCACGTTTGAACGTATTCCGCTCAAGCAAACACATTTACGTACAACTCATCGATGACGCGTCACAAACAACGCTTGTGTCAGCATCTTCGAAAGATAAAGCTCTCGATCTTACAAACGGTGGTAACGTTGAAGCAGCGAAAGCTGTCGGTAAACTTGCTGCTGAACGTGCACTCGAGAAAGGTATCGACACTGTTGTGTTCGACCGTGGTGGATACCTCTATCATGGCCGCGTCAAAGCTGTTGCTGAAGCAGCTCGTGAAGCAGGTCTTAAATTCTAATAAAAAGGAGGGGACACTCGATGCGCCAGTTAGACGTTAACATGGAACAACTCGAAGAACGCGTTGTTACCGTAAACCGCGTCGCGAAAGTCGTGAAAGGTGGCCGTCGCTTCCGTTTCGCCGCTCTCGTAGTCGTAGGTGACAAGAATGGTCACGTCGGTTTCGGTACAGGTAAGGCACAAGAGGTGCCAGAAGCGATCCGTAAGGCTATTGAAGCCGCTAAGAAAAACATGGTTCAAGTACCAATGGTCGGTACAACAATTCCACACGAAATCACAGGAGTATTCGGAGCAGGTCGTGTATTCATGAAACCAGCTTCTGAAGGTACTGGGGTTATCGCAGGTGGTCCGGTTCGTGCCGTACTCGAACTTGCAGGTGTAGGTGACATCCTTTCGAAATCGTTAGGTTCTAACACACCAATCAACATCGTCCGCGCGACGGTTAAAGGCTTGACAGAGCTTAAAAAAGCAGAGGAAGTTGCTAAACTACGCGGTAAAAGCGTAGAAGAACTTCTTAAATAAGGGAGGGAACTAGACATGGCGAAACTCGCAATCACCCTCACACGCAGCATTATTGGCCGTCCTGAGGATCAGCGTGTAACAGTACGTACACTTGGTCTTCGCAAAATGCATCAGACAGTAGTTGTCCCTGACAACGTCGCGATGCGCGGTATGGTCAAAAAAGTGTCGCACCTTGTGACTGTAAAAGAAATCAACGAATAATCAAACGATCTTAATAAATAAGGAGGTGCCACTATGAAACTCCATGAATTGAAGCCAACTCCAGGTTCACGTCACGAACGCAACCGTGTCGGTCGCGGTATGGCGACTGGTAACGGTAAAACTTCTGGCCGTGGACACAAAGGTCAAAAAGCTCGTTCGGGCGGTGGCGTTCGTCCAGGATTTGAAGGTGGGCAAAACCCACTTTACCGTCGTCTTCCAAAACGCGGTTTCAACAACCCTACTCGTAAAGAGTATGCAGTTGTTTCCCTAGACACGCTTAACCGTTTCGAGGCAGGTACTGAAGTTACTCCAGAACTCTTAATCGAGACTGGTGTTGTCAGCTCTGCTAAAGACGGGATCAAAGTACTTGCTAACGGCAAGCTTGAAACGAAATTGACTGTAAAAGCCAACAAATTCTCGGGTGCAGCGAAAGAAGCGATCGAAGCAGCTGGCGGTTCAGTTGAGGTGATCTGATGTTTCAGACGATCTCCAATATGTGGCGCGTGAAAGATATTCGACAGCGTATTCTCTTCACACTCGCAATCATCATCATTTTCCGCATCGGGGCCCATATCCCGGTGCCGATGGTGAATACGGATGTGTTGCGTTTTGACTCAGGTGGTCTTTTAGACTTCTTGAACTTGTTTGGAGGAAATGCTTTACAGAACTTCTCCCTGTTCGCAATGGGGATCATGCCGTACATTACGGCATCGATCGTCGTGCAACTCTTACAAATGGACGTCGTACCGAAGTTTGCCGAATGGGCGAAACAAGGTGAGGCGGGTCGTAAGAAGTTAGCGACGGTCACGCGCTATGGAACGATCATCTTAGGATTTATTCAAGCGACATCATTGTCGTTCGGATTCAACCGTCTCTACCCAGGTCTCGTCAATGAGACGTGGGGAACGGCGACCTACTTTGTGATCGCGATTGTACTCACTGCAGGTACAGCGTTCTTGATGTTCTTAGGTGAGATGACGACGGAGAAGGGTGTTGGGAATGGTATTTCCATCATCATCTTCGCCGGAATCATCGCTGGGTTCCCAAGAATCTTCACGCAGATTTATGAAACGAAACTCCAAAATGCTGGAGATGCGTTATTCATTAACATTGTTTACTTGGTTGTATTGGCGTTGGTCATTTTGGCTGTGACGGTTGGGATCATTTATGTTCAACAAGCGGCGCGCAAAATCCCGATTCAATATGCGAAGCGCACGGCGAACCGTACCCCAGTGGGCGGTCAGTCGACGCACTTGCCGATCAAGCTAAACGCGGCTGGTGTTATCCCGGTTATCTTCGCGATTTCCTTCATGGTGACACCGCCAACTGTTGCAAGCTTCATTGCTTCTCCGGAAACGACGCAAAAGTTGCAGACTTACTTTGATACGACAGCTCCGATCGGAATGTCGATCTATGTAGCGCTCATCATCGCGTTCGCTTACTTCTATACGTTTGTTCAGGTCAACCCGGAACAAATGGCAGAAAACCTGCAGAAGCAAGGTGGTTATATTCCTGGGATTCGTCCTGGGGCGCAAACAGAACAGTACATCACGAAGTTGCTCTATCGATTGACTTTCTTCGGAGCGATCTTCTTATCGCTCGTCGCGATCATGCCGACAATCTTCATTAAGCTTGCCGGTCTTCCAACTTCGGTGCAAATCGGAGGGACGAGCTTGTTGATCGTCATCGGGGTAGCCCTCGAAACGATGAAACAAATCGAAAGCCAACTCGTAAAACGACACTACAAAGGCTTTATCCGTTAAAGCGGAAGGAAGGGTGAACCCTTCCTTCCTGTCGTGTTACGACCTGTTCGTGAAAAACAAAACTGGAGGCTAACTGAGATGAATCTAGTACTCATGGGCTTACCGGGTGCAGGGAAAGGGACTCAAGCGGCTAAAATCGTCGAAGAGTATCAAATCCCACACATTTCGACAGGCGACATGTTTCGTGCGGCAATCAAAGGCGGAACGCCACTCGGAAAAGAAGCAAAATCGTTCATGGATAAAGGTGAACTCGTACCGGATGAGGTAACAATCGGAATCGTACGTGAGCGCTTGAGTCAAGATGATACGAAAAACGGCTTCTTGCTCGATGGATTCCCGCGTACTGTTGCTCAAGCAGAGGCACTCGAAAGTTTGCTTAAAGATTTGGGAAAACAGATTGACCACGTCGTCAACATTGATGTGGATGCGGAAATTCTCGTTCCGCGTTTGACAGGTCGTTGGATCTGCCCGACGTGTGGAGCGACATATCATGTGATCTTCAACCCGCCAAAAGTGGAAGGCATCTGTGATGTGGATGGGTCGGCACTCATGCAACGTGAAGACGATAAAGAGGAAACGGTCCGCCGTCGCCTTGACGTCAACATCGAGCAATCGAAACCACTCATTGACTTTTACGCTAAAAAAGGGTATCTTCGTACATTGGATGGAGATCGTCCAATCGATGTCGTTTATGCCGATGTCAAAGCGTTACTCGGTGATACTGAATGATCATCACGAAGACGCCTCGTGAAATTGCGATTATGCGTGAGGCTGGGCAAATTGTTGCTCGAACGCACCAGGTGCTCAAAGAGCATATCAAACCAGGAATCACGACGCTTGACCTCGATCGGATTGCGGAAGATTACATTCGCAGCCAAGGTGCAACACCTTCGTTCAAAGGCTACAACGGGTTTACCGGTAGTGTTTGCGCGTCGGTGAATGAAGAACTTGTTCATGGCATTCCCGGAAAGCGGGTATTGAACGACGGAGATATTATCTCCATCGACATCGGTGCTCACTATAACGGATACCATGGAGACTCGGCTTGGACTTATCCAGTCGGGACAATCTCGGAAGAGACACAGCGGTTACTTGACGTAACTGAAGAAAGTCTGTATAAAGGATTGGAGCACGCCAAGGCTGGGCAACGATTAACGGATATCTCACATGCGATTCAAGCGTATGTCGAGTCACACGATTTTTCGGTCGTCCGCGAATACGTCGGTCATGGTGTTGGACAAAATTTGCATGAAGAACCGCAAATCCCACACTATGGTCCACCGGGGAAAGGGCCACGCCTGAAGACTGGAATGACGTTAGCTATCGAACCGATGGTGAACGCTGGTCAACGCTATGTTCGAACACTGGCTGACAACTGGACAGTTGTGACAGTGGACGGTAGCATGTGCGCCCACTTTGAGCACACCATCGCCATCACAGACGATGGATACGAGATTTTAACGAAACTCGATTCCGGTGAATGAGGCTCTATTGCTTCGTGCTGATCCGTTACGGATCCTTCTCTCACAGTACAATGCGATAGATCGTCTGTGCTCCTAAATATCTTCATATAGAAAGGGGAATAAATGATGGCGAAACAAGATGTCATTGAAGTGGAAGGCACTGTTGTCGAACCACTTCCAAACGCAATGTTTAAAGTGGAGTTAGAAAACGGCCACACGGTGCTCGCGCACGTCTCAGGGAAAATTCGGATGCACTACATTCGAATCCTTCCAGGTGACCGCGTAACTGTCGAGTTGTCTCCGTACGACTTGACTCGCGGGCGGATTACGTACCGTTACAAGTAACTCCGATTTTTCCAGGAGGAGGGTATAATCATGAAAGTAAGACCGTCGGTAAAACCGATCTGCGAAAAATGTAAAGTTATTCGTCGTAAGGGTAAAGTAATGGTAATTTGCGAAAACCCGAAACACAAACAAAAACAAGGTTAATCTAAGAGGAGGTGCACACATGGCACGTATTGCTGGTGTAGATATTCCACGCGAAAAACGTATCGTTATTTCGCTCACATACATCTTTGGTATTGGTAAAACAAGAGCACAAGAAATTTTGAAGGCTGCAAACGTATCTGAAGATTCACGCACACGTGATTTGACAGAGGACGAAATCAACCGTATCCGTGAAGCAATCGACGGAATCAAAGTTGAAGGTGACCTTCGTCGTGAAGTTTCACTCAACATTAAGCGTTTGATCGAAATCGGCGCATATCGCGGTGTCCGTCACCGTCGTAGTCTCCCTGTTCGCGGTCAAAACACGAAGAACAACTCGCGTACTCGTAAAGGCCCACGCCGTACAGTAGCGAACAAGAAGAAGTAAAGGAGGGAATTGAACAATGGCGAAACGTAAGCAAAACGTACGTTCTAAACGTAAAGTTAAAAAACATGTTGAAGTCGGTGTGGTACACATCCGTTCTACATTCAACAACACAATCATCACTATCACTGATACGCAAGGTAACGCGATCTCATGGGCTACTTCTGGTAACCTTGGATTTAAAGGATCACGTAAATCGACTCCGTTCGCAGCACAATTGGCTGCTGAAACTGCAGCGAAAGTTGCAATGGACAACGGTATGCGTACAGTAGAAGTTAACGTTAAAGGTCCTGGTGCTGGACGTGAAGCGGCTATCCGTGCCCTCCAAGCTACTGGTCTTGAAGTAACTGCAATCCGTGACGTAACTCCAGTTCCGCACAACGGTTGCCGCCCTCCAAAACGTCGCCGCGTATAATCGCTTGAGCGTGTGATGGGCTTACCTAGCACGGACAGCATATACAATGCAGTGCAAGCTGCATGGCAGGATACACTCAAGGAGGGGTTCAGATGATCGAGATTGAAAAACCAAAGATCGAAACGGTCGAAATCAGCGAGGATGCTACGTTTGGTAAATTCGTAGTCGAACCGCTTGAACGTGGATATGGCACGACTCTCGGTAACTCACTGCGTCGAATTTTATTGTCATCGCTCCCTGGTGCAGCGGTAACGGCAGTACAAATCGATGGCGTGCTTCACGAGTTCTCTACGATTGACGGTGTCGTCGAAGACGTCACACAAATCGTATTAAACCTGAAGAAGTTAGCGCTCAAAGTGTACTCGGACGAAGAGAAGACGCTTGAGATTAATGTTTCAAGTGCCGGTGCTGTCACTGCGGCAGACATTACCCATGATAGCGACGTTGAAATCTTGAATCCTGAGCTCCACATCGCGACTCTCGCTGACAACGCGACGCTTCGCATGCGTTTGACTGCTCGCCGTGGTCGTGGTTACGTCCAGGCAGAAGATAACAAACGTGATGATATGCCGATTGGTGTCATTCCAATCGATTCGATCTACACACCGATTCAACGCGTGAACTACGAAGTAGACAAAACACGTGTCGGTCAAGACGCTAGCTTCGATAAGCTTCTATTAGACGTGTGGACAGATGGTTCAATCCGTCCGGAAGAAGCGGTATCGCTCGGGGCGAAAATTTTGACAGAACACTTGAACATCTTTGTTGGCTTGACTGACGAAGCTCTCAATGCAGAAATTATGGTCGAGAAAGAAGAAGACCAAAAAGAAAAAGTACTCGAAATGACGATTGAAGAACTCGATCTCTCAGTTCGTTCGTACAACTGCTTGAAGCGCGCTGGCATCAACACTGTTCAAGAACTCGCAAACAAATCTGAGGAAGAGATGATGAAAGTCCGTAACCTCGGACGTAAATCACTCGAAGAAGTTCAACTCAAGTTGGACGAGCTCGGTTTGGGCTTGCGTAAAGAAGACTAAGTTCAACCGAAGGAGGGAAATGTAATGGCTTATTCGAAACTTGGCCGTACAAGCTCACAACGTAAGGCACTTTTGCGTGATCTTGCAACTGACCTTATTATCAACGAGCGCATTCAAACAACTGAACAAAAAGCGAAAGAACTTCGCCCAGTCGTTGAAAAATTGATCACTCTTGGGAAACGTGGCGATCTTCATGCCCGTCGTCAAGTAGCTTCATTCGTTCGCAAAGAGAACGCTGGAGAAAAAGACGCAATCCAAAAATTGTTCGAAGACGTGGCACCACGCTACGCTGAACGTCAAGGTGGATACACACGCATCATGAAAGTCGGCCCACGCCGCGGTGACGGTGCTGAAGTTGTAATCATCGAACTCGTCTAATTCATTAGGCAGTCAACAGGGCATGCGGTGACGTATTGCCCTGTTTCCACATCGGAAAGGAGTCGACAGATGGAAACGCAGATTATGGTACGCGATATCGTGTTTCGTTACCCGGGACAGACCGAGCCAGCCTTAAACGGGCTGTCACTCGATGTATACAAAGGGGAATGGCTCGCCATCGTCGGCCATAACGGTTCTGGTAAGTCGACTTTAACGAAGCTGTGGAACGGGCTTTTGCTTCCTCAAGAAGGAGAAGTCCGGGTAGAGACACTTGATCCGACGAACGCCACAGACGTGTGGGACGTTCGAAAACGGGTCGGTGTCGTCTTCCAAAATCCCGACAACCAGTTTGTCGGGGCGACCGTGCGCGATGATGTGGCATTCTCTCTCGAAAACATGGGACTTCCACGTCAAGAAATGGTTCGTCGAATTGATGACAGTCTAGCGCGCGTTGGATTATCGGAACTAGCGGACCGTGAACCGCATCAGTTATCCGGTGGACAAAAGCAGCGTGTTGCGATTGCTTCGGCTCTCGCAATGCGCCCGCATGTCCTCGTGCTCGATGAAGCGACCTCGATGCTTGACCCGATTGGGCGTAAAGAGGTGTTACAAACGGTGCAACAGCTCGTCTCAGAAGGGATGACCGTTGTCGCCATTACCCACGAGCTCGACGAAGTGTTGTTTGCTGACCGTATTATTGCCCTGTCGAAAGGCGAAATCGCCATGACCGGGACACCTGAAGACGTGTTTCAACATCCGGACGCGTTACGTGCCATCCAACTCGATGTGCCGTTCATTGTCAGGATGCAACTCGAACTGAAGGAACGAGGCATTCCACTCGATCGTCTGATGCTACAACATTCGGAGTTGGTGAATCATCTATGCCGATTAGCATTGAAGAAGTGACTTACCTATACCAATTGAATACTCCGTTTGAACGAACCGCGCTGCGCGATGTGAATGTAAGAATTCCGTCGGGGGCGCTTGTTGCGTTTCTTGGCCATACCGGCTCAGGAAAGTCGACGCTCGTTCAACATTTGAACGGACTATTGCGACCGTCGAAAGGGAAAGTCGTCGTCGACGATATCGAAGTCCGGGCGATCACAAAACGACGTGACAAAAAACAAAGCTTACTCCCGCTTCGGCGCCGCGTTGGGCTCGTCTTTCAATATCCCGAACATCAACTGTTCGAAGAGACGGTCGAACGCGACGTCATGTTTGGTCCGCGTAATTTTGGTGCGGCCGAGGCCGAAGCGAAAGAGCGGGCTCATGCCGCTCTCCGTCTCGTCGGTTTAGACGAGGCGCTATGGACACGTTCCCCGTTCGACTTGTCAGGGGGACAAATGCGCCGTGTGGCGATTGCAGGCGTGCTCGCAAGCCGTCCTGACGTGTTGGTCGTCGATGAACCGACAGCCGGGCTCGATCCACTCGGGCGCCGGGAGATGCTCAGTTTGTTCAAACGGTTGAAAGAAGAACTCGAGTTGACGCTCATTCTCGTCTCGCACGACATGAATGACGTCTTGACGTACGCCGAACGTGTCGTCGTCATGGAACGGGGCGCGGTTGCCTTCGATGGGGATCCATTCGTCTTGTTCCGTGACGAAGCGCTCGTTCAGTCGTTGCAACTGGATGTTCCACACGTCCTCGCGCTAGCGCTCGAACTCGCGCCCGCGTTCGGAGAACCGGCTCCATCGTTACGGACAGAGAGTGAGTTGGCGGATTGGATTGCGGCCCAGCTGCAAAAGGAGGGACCCGTGTGATCATCGGACAATACATTCCGGGGCACTCATGGCTTCATACGCTCGATGCCCGGGCGAAGACGTTATTTATTCTCTTGTTCATCCCGGTCGTCTTTTTGGCGGACAACTTATGGACGAACGTGTTCTTGCTCGCGTTCACACTGTTTGCGGTCAAACTGTCGCAACTGTCTTGGCGCTACTTATGGAACGGGTTGCGGATGATTCTGTTTCTCATCATCTTCACGCTCCTCTTGCAACTGTTCTTCAATCGGGACGGGGACTTGCTCGTCTCGTTCGGACCGTTCGCGATTTACTCGGAAGGGATTCGCATGGGGCTGATCGTCTCGCTTCGTTTCTTTTATCTCGTCATGTTAACGACACTCGTCACGCTCACGACGACACCGATGGAACTGACGGATTCGATTGAGGCCGGACTCCGTCCGCTCGAACGCTTCAAAGTCCCGGCGCACGAGATCGCCCTCATGCTGTCCATCTCTCTTCGGTTCTTGCCGACGCTCGCTGACGAGACAGACCGAATCATGAAAGCGCAGCAGGCCCGGGGCGTGGATTTAAAGAGCGGCCCGATCAAAGACCGTCTCAAAGCGGTCGTTCCCCTTATGATCCCGTTATTCGTATCGGCGTTTAAGCGTGCTGAGGACCTCGCTACGGCGATGGAGGCCCGTGGGTACCGTGGGGGCGAAGGGCGGACGAGATGGCGGGAGATGACGTGGCATCGCCGTGATACGGCATTACTCGTCTCGTTCGTCGTATTGACGCTTATGTTGTTAGGATTGCGAGGGATTGGATGAGACGAATTAAAATGACGATCGCCTATGACGGGACGAACTATGCCGGTTATCAAGTCCAGCCCAACGGCAACACGATTCAAGCGGAAGTGGAGGCGGTCTTGAACCGGATGCATGGCCGAGCGGTTAAAGTCGTGGCTTCAGGGCGTACCGATGCGCGCGTCCATGCGAAAGGGCAAGTGCTGCACTTTGACACCCATCTCGGTATGCCGGCCGACCGTTTCGTCAAGGCGTTGAATGCGATGTTGCCGGATGACATTCTCGTCAAGACCGCTATCGACGTAGAGACAGACTTTCACGCCCGCTACGGAGCGAAGCGGAAAGAGTATCGCTATTTCATACGAGCGGAAGCCGATCCGTTCCGACGCCATCATGCCGTGACGGTAACGTATGATCTTGATATCGAACGGATGCGGGAAGCGCTCGTCCATTTAGTCGGCACGCACGACTTCACGTCGTTCTCCGTGACAAAAGCGGAAGTGAGTGACCGCGTGCGAACGATCTATGAGGCGGGACTAGTAGAAACGGAGGACGAGATGTATTTTCGTTTCGTCGGTTCGGGCTTCTTGTACAACCAAGTCCGAATCATGGTCGGGACGTTGCTCGAGGTCGGCAGGGGCAAGTACGAGCCGGCCGATATCGTCCGGATGTTAGGCGAAAAAGACCGCCGCGCCGCTGGAATTACGGCGCCGCCGCACGGCCTTTATTTATGGAACGTGAATTATGAAAAAGTAGATTGACATTCCCTTTATAAAATCGTATTATATTCATTGGCATTTCATTTTCATATTGAGAGATGAACCACAATCTTAGCCCCGTAAACTAGGATTATGATAAAGCATCACCCAAGCAGTAAAAAAATTTAGTGAACAGACATTTTAGGAGGTATTCCACATGCGCACGACATTCATGGCAAAAGCATCTGAAGTAGAACGCAAATGGCTCCTTATCGACGCAGAAGGCAAAACACTTGGTCGTTTGACTAGTGAAGTAGCATCACTTCTTCGCGGTAAGCACAAGCCAACTTTCACACCACACGTTGATTGCGGAGACCACGTCATCATCATCAACGCTGAAAAAATCCACTTAACTGGTAACAAGTTGAATGACAAGATCTACTACCGTCATTCAGGTCATCCAGGCGGTTTGAAATCACAAACTGCAAAAGAGCTTCTTGCAAAACGTCCAGAGCGTATGCTTGAACTCGCGATCAAAGGGATGCTTCCAAAAGGATCACTCGGTCGTCAATCATTCAACAAACTCCACGTTTACGCTGGAGCTGAGCACAAGCACGAAGCACAAAAACCAGAAGTTTACGAACTTCGCGGTTAATCGGGACACAGGGAGGAACTAAACGATGGCAGATGTACGTTACTACGGAACAGGCCGCCGCAAACACTCGGTGGCTCGCGTTCACCTCGTTGCAGGTGACGGTAAAGTTGTTGTAAATGGCCGCGATATTTCAGAATACTTCGGTCATGAGACTTTGATCATGATGGCTAAATCACCACTCGTATTGACTGAAACAGAAGGTAAATACGATGTAATCGTTAACGTTAACGGCGGTGGATTCACTGGACAAGCTGGAGCGATTCGCCACGGCGTATCACGTGCGCTTCTTCAAGCGGACCCAGAATTCCGTCCAAGCCTCAAAGAAAAAGGCTTCTTGACTCGTGACGCACGTATGAAAGAGCGTAAAAAATACGGTCTTAAAGCAGCACGTCGCGCACCACAGTTCTCGAAGCGTTAATCTTCGAACAATTTGGTTCAAACTCTCTGCCCATCGGGGTAGAGAGTTTTTTTGTTGCGCGTGAAATTGTTGATTTCCATCCCCTCAAGAAAACGCTTTTTTTGATATACTGTTA
>NZ_JNIQ01000002.1 GCF_000702585.1 Exiguobacterium aurantiacum DSM 6208
GTTTATATGAGCTTGAACGAATTATATTTGAGGATTGGGATTTGTTTGAGCTATTAGGGAAGAATAAAGTGAATCCTCAAGCATGGTTTGATTTCACCCTCATTCCTATAGAAATACGTAAAGAAGGATTAAACACACATTTGAAATCGTTCATTGATGAATTGAATAGAGAGTTAACAAATTTTGTAGATGTACTTCACAAAGAAGGAATTATTAAGTCCTAACGCATCTTAAAAAACATCTTAGTCTTATTGTCTATACAACAAAATATAGAAAGGAGGTGGGTAAATGACAAAACATTCCGGTGGAAAGGTAGGAAAGGCGGGGAAGACATTAGGTAGTAAAACGTCTTCGAAGAAACAAAAAAGTAAAGCGGGAAAAACTTTAAAAAACATCAGGACGATAAACATTAAAAATGTCCCCTAATTAGGATATATAACCGAATGTTTTACGATTAACATTCGGTTATATAAAAGGATGTTCATGTGTTTAGAAACTAGTGTTTAATACATTAACTATCAAACTTTTTATCGTTAAAAAAGTCATTTAATGAAATATTCAATCCAACGCAAAACTTTTGAATCGTACTTACCTTCGGATGTTTTGTTCGTCCGCTCATCAGCTCTGAAATCGTAGCTTGATTCAATCCACCTTTTTGAATCACTTGATGGATGGTCATGTTATGTTCGGCTGCGAGTTCCTTCATCCGCTCGATGATTACCTCGTTCAACTCCACTTGCTCACCCCACGATCCAAGTTCTCTCCTCATCCTTATTCTTTACCAACGCCTCTATTCCTGTACCTTACCATAATCTCTTGAAATCAAAATACTTGTCATTATTTTCTATCTAAAATGGGTTATTTTTTACAGTTGTGCGACAAAACAAAAAATATTGAGTTACTGTTGCTCTTCATCCCTTGTACAGAGCGGATTCGACAAGAACCGTCAATTGTAAAATTTCTGACATATCAGAAAACTGATGTTCTTTTTAGCTTAATCCTGCTATATTGGAACCAACAAAAGGAAACATCTGTTTGGTCGCCGCTCTGGTTTATAGAAAGGGGAAGGCTTATGTATCGATTCGGGGAGTGGTTGAAGGAGAACCGCCGGCTCTCGGGCTGGTCACAGGTCGAACTATCAGAGAAGACATTCGGGGAGATATCGCAGCCCGCCATCAGTCAATATGAACAGAACCGGTCGGTGCCGTCGATTGCCGATATTGATCACCTGGCCCGCGCGTTCGGACACACGCTCGCAACGGTCCCGTGGGACGCCATCGACTTCGGATACGGGGCGAAGCGTTCCGTCACCAAGCTCGAGCGACGCCGGTTCGACCTGAAGGAGTTGCCACAGGCCGACTCGGTCCGCACGTTCGACGGAAAAACCTATGAACTGCACGGTTTCATCGGCATCGAGAAAGGAAGCGGCGAGGCGGTCCAGTTGACGCAGCTCTACTATCGGATCCGTACGGTCGTCTGTGACGCCCATGTGCTCGCTAAACGAAAGAATCCGGATGACGAGCTCATCCATGTCAAGAAGCGGAAAAGAGTCCGACAGTAACCGACATCGACGCAGCAGCACATCCTTCGCAGCAGCACATCCTTAAGGATGGTCTACTCCAATCACATACCGGCGTGTCCCTCACCAGTGACCGGGTGGGCGGGATCTACGCACAGATGGTTCGGCGAGAGTCGCCTAAAACTCGCCACAAGGTCACCGCATCGTTTCGGGTCATCGAAAAACCCTGTACAGCTCCTTATCAAAACGAGGAGCGGAGTTCGTGGGGGAACGGCTAGAAACCCATCGCACCGAATCCGACTGTCCTTAATGATGTGCTGCTGCACATCAAGAGATCAAGGGAAGGAAGTGTGTACTGTGGCATCAAAAGAACAGAAACAGAACCGTAGCTTCGCCGAGAAACTCTTACGCATCCGTGGGAAGGACTATGAGGAGTGGCTCGACGAACAACATCAACAGGTTATCCAGGACAACCAGGAACTCATCATGGAGGCGCTCGAGGCGAAGCTCAGCTTCAAGTCACCGGCGCACCAGGACTAAGGAGGGGAACGACATGGGACTCAATGAGACAGGGCTCAGTTTGCTTCAGTTCTTCCAGGGGCTCGCCGTCATCGCCGCGGCCATCGCTTTCGCGATCGGGGGCTTCTACTTCATCTTCGGCGGGGATCGTGGCCGCTCGAAGGCCGTCGGTTGGCTCGTCGGGGGCGCCGTCGGCTTGATCATCGTCATGGGCGCGTTCACGCTTGCCGAGATGGTCGACCAGAACATCAAATTCTAATTCACACGCGCACAGCGTTCCGATTGGAAGGCTTTTTTTGTTGCTTGAAACGAGAGGAGGAACGAGATGCTGTTTGTACGATTCACCGACGTGCCGGACACACGGATCCAGAACTATGAACGGCTCCCCTTCGCCGAGGCCGTCGTCGCGACCCATGACCTGCATCATGCGCTAAGTAGCGAAGGGACGAACTGTTCTGGTGACTTCCGGCTCTTCGACCAGAAAGATGAACTGCTGTATCGGGGGACGTTCACGTTCGGGTCCGAAGGGAACTATCCGAACCTGTATCATCAGGTGAAGGACCGGATACAACGGATCCGGACGAAGAAAGAGGATAACGCGAAGAAGATGTGGCTCCTCGACGAGATCGAGGCCGAGACACCGGACGACTATAAGCGCCATTCCATCAAATCAAACCCGATCGTGTCGTCGACCTATCAGTCACGCCTGACCCGACTGCAGCGTCGCCTCATCTACGTGGCGGCCACGGTCGGGATTCTATTCACTTCACTGTTCACTGCCGCGCAATGGTTCATCGATAAAGAGGCACACGCCGAACAGAGGACCGGTGGCGAACATACGTGGCTGAATGCTTACGAGCAGGCGCTCCAAGGTGAGGAATCCTCGCTCATCGATTTATTGGAACGGAAAGACCGGTCCGAGGAAGAGGATACCCTATTGATCGATCTTTATCTGGCGGAAGGAAAAGACCAGAAAGCGCTCGAGCTCACGGATGACCCCATCCTGATCGAGACGAAGCTGGCTGGGCTCGACCTATCCGAAAAGGAGAAGTTGGAACGGCTTCAGAACTTCCAAGCATCACATCCCACCGATGAGGGTGCGTTCGATATCGCCGTACTGGAACGTGATCATGAGACCGTGGCCAAAACGGAAAATGTTGAATGGACTGCTCCCCGTATCTCCGCGAAAGTGACCGCTTATCTCTTTCTCAAGGACATCGAGGCTGCGAACGATTGGGCGTCCAAAACGAACAATTCTGCCGTTCAAGAAAAAGTCGACACCTATCAAGACATCACGGCTACTATCAACGAACTGAACGAAAAACTGAAGAAGACCTCTAGCAAGGACACTTCGGCCCGTGAGAAAATTCAAGCCGCTATCGCTGCAGAAGAAGTTAATCTAGAAACGATTCTTTATTCAGATTAAGGTAGGTGAAATAATTGAGAACTCAGTCTCTGTCACCACGATTCCCGATACGTCTGATCTTCCCCGCCCTGTTCTGCCTGTTGGTAGTGCCAGTCGGGATCTTTTATCTGCTGAACGGGATCTACAACATCATTCGACACATCATGACCCCGATAGTAAAAGAAGGGCTGTTGGCCGGGGCGACGATTCCGACGCTCTCACCCGCCTTGTTCTTGGAGGTGAGTCTTCCCTCTTCGACCGTCTTGCTCGGACTGATGGCGTTCAGTCTGTTCATCGGACTGGTCGTGTTCGGCAAGGTATGGCTGAACTTCCGGGATCTGCGAGAAAATCAGAAAGGGAGCGCCCGTTTCACCTCATTCGATGAACTGAAGCAACAGTACCGTCGCGTCCCGGACCGGAAGAAGCAATACAGCGGATCAGGCGGTGTCCCCGTCGGACGGATCAAGAACGAGCTGTTCGTCGATGACTCGCCCGTCAACAACCTCGTCATCGGGACGACCCGATCCGGGAAGGGCGAGACGTTCGTCTTCTCGACGATCGATCTGTACAGCCGGGCGCGTGATCAAGCGAGCCTGATCATCAACGACCCGAAAGGTGAGCTCTTCGCCGCCTCGAAGGAGACGCTCGAGCATCGCGGATATCAGGTTGAAGTGTTGAACCTGATGAACCCGCTCCAATCGATGTCGTACAACCTGTTACAACTGACAATCGATGCATTCCTAGAGGAGAACTACTCGCTCGCCCAACAGTATGCGCGCTCGGTCGCGTTCATGTTGTACCATGACCCGAAGGCGCGCGACCCGTTCTGGGCCAACTCGTCGATTGACCTGTGTACGGCGCTCATCCTCGGGCTCTGTGAGGAGGCGAAGGACACGCCGGAGAAGATCAACATGTACAACGTCGCGCTCATGCTCTCGGACTTAGGGTCACGGACGGTGGTCACGCGACAAGGTCAGGAGATTTCGGCACTCGACGAGTTCTTTCAGCGCTTCCCGGAGAATCATCCGGCCCGGCTCCAGTTCGCGACGCTCCACTTCTCGGGTGGCCAGACACGAGCAAGTATCCTGGCCAATACGAATGCAAAACTCGGGATCTTCACATTGAACGGGACCGGAAAGCTGACGTCGATGAACTCGCTCGACATGCGACGCATCGGATTCAACCGTTGGATCAGTGGACGCGCGGAGCCTTTGACACGGCTCACGTTCATGTTCCCTGATGGGACGACCCATGCGCTCACGACCGATGACGATGGTAGCTTCATTATCTATCATACGTCGTCACTCCAAACTGGGGACGTCGTTCAAATCGCAACCTACTCAAGCACTGCGACGATCCAGCTGGAAACGCATGACGAGGAGAGTGGACGGTTCCACTACGCCATCGACGGGACGATACAGATCCGTGAGGTGATGCACCAGATGCGTCCCGTGGCGGTGTTCCTCATCGTCCCGGACTATGACCCGACCTTCAACGTCATTGCGTCACTCTATATCAAACAGGTGTACACGGCGCTCGCCCGGGTCGCCTCGCAGACGAAACACGGTAAATGCGAGCGTCAGGTCGTCTTCCTGCTCGACGAGTTCGGCAACATGCCACCGATCGAGGGTATGGCCAACATCATCACGGTCTGTCTCGGGCGCAACATGCGCTTCAACCTCGTGATCCAGGCCTATTCTCAGCTCGAGAACCTGTACGGTGAGGATTGGAAAACGATTGACGGCAACTGCGGGAACACGCACTATCTGTTGACCGCGGACGAGTCGACCGCCGAACTGATCTCGAAGAAGCTCGGTGAGGCGACCATCGTCACGAAATCCCGGTCCGGACAGACGTTCTCGCTCAAAAAATCGAAGACGGAGAACGTGGATGGCCGCCGGCTCATGACAGCGACCGAGGTCATGGGGCTGAAGGAAGGCGAGATGCTCATCATCCGTGTCATCAAGCGTCAGGACACGAAGAAACGACGCATCCAGTCGTACCCGATCTTCCTGAGCGGCAAGACGGCGATGAAGTACCGCTACGAATACCTGGCGGACGACTTCGACACGGACCGTTCCCTGCATGACATCGATATCCCCTGCCGTCACGCCGGTCTCGACTTTGAACAGATCCGTATCCATTTCGCGAAGAAAGAAGACGAAACGGAAATCAACGCTCCATCGAATCAGGAAGAAAAGACACTGACGGTACGTGACGTGCTGCAGGATAGCATCCTCCGCTCGATGTTCGAGGGTCATGACATCGGAGGAGTATCTCTCCCTGAGTTCGAGACGAACCTGAACTTAGGAGTTTACGACGTCACCGACAGCCAAAAGAGCTTTCTGAGCACGATGATCGCGAAGCGACTCGAGAAACTGAAGCAAGGCACACCGTAGAGAGGAGGCCGAACCCATGGCCGAGAGTGCGAGAGAGAAGCGAATCCAGAACGAATTGCGTGTCGTCGCGAGGATCATCGAGACGCAGCGCGTCCGTCTCGAACGGGGCGATGTGCTCAACATACAGACGACTGATGGCTTTCTGACCGTCTATCAGGACGACACCTCAGACACCCCGAAAACTGTTACACTAATAGATAAGTTCGACTTCCGCGTCAACCTGAAAGTCGCGGATCTATTGAAGTGGAAAATCGTCTGACGGAGGGGTAAACGTTATGAGGAAACTACTTGCGGGTACTTTAGGAATCAGCTTGTTTTTACTTGGAGCTTGCTCAAATTCCAATGAGTCTTTGGTTCAACGTGATATTGAACACGTTGAGAAGGTCATGACAGCCGAAGAGGATGATTATTTGCTGATTGTAAAAGAAGAAGATGGTAAATTCGAAGAGTTCGTCGAATTCGTAAAAGAGGTAGCAAACGAAGAGAGCCAACAAGTCACGCTCTATAATACGTTTCAGCCAGATGGCGAGACACTTGTCGATCGTGGTAACTTTGAATACACTGACGAACTAAAAGGTGCCGTTCTATACTCCATTCAAGATGGAAACGTCACAGATGAAATCAATGTTGGAATGTTGACGGCGGACACTTACGAACAACAGTTAGCGGACTTCTTTACTAGGACTCAGTAGATTGGGGGTCTTTCAATGGCTGATTCCGATTTAATCACCAAATTACAGGAATACGAAGACGTACTCCAAATAAGTAGTATGGTCAATGACGCACTGCGCTCAATGGGATGGATTCTTGTCAGAGGACTATCAGTCTTGATTGACGGCCTTGAATCAATCACGAATCAAATCCTATTAACCAATACATTCTTCAATAATGACCAAGTGGTTGAATTCGTTCTGACGATTCAACCTTTTTTGTATGTTCTTTTAGCAGGAAGCTTCTTGTTCACTGGGTACTTGTTAATTTTTCAAAAGAAATTTGAACGTGAGAGTTTTTTGATCAACCTGTTCATCACACTATTGATCTTAGGTTTACTTTCACCAACTATGAGTCGAATTCAGGAGTTCTCTGATGAAGCAATCGCAGAAATCGGAACAGATTCGCTTTATAACGGAGAAGCTTCATTATCTGAGAGTATCTTAAAACGGAATGTACATGATTTGATTGAGCACGATTCGAAGAATTTTGATGCTGCTACCGGCGAATCATTAAATGCCATTCCGACTGAGTTGATTGATAATATCCGAATCAATGAGATTTTCGACAAGAACAACTATGACTTATCGGCAACCGGAAACAAATTGGCCGAGTCCTATATTCTATGGAACGGAAAAGAGACAAGTCTCGGTAAACTCGATCAAGGTGGCGTCGAGTGGAACAACCAGTATTACTACCGCTATCAGCCGAATTGGTTGACCATTTTCGTCACGCTCGGGATCATGGGCTTCACGCTGTTCTCGATCGCCTACAAACTGGCGCGCCTGTCGTTCGAGCTCGCCTTCAACTATGTCTTGGCGATCCTCGTCGCACCAGCCGATCTGCACAGTGGTCAAAAGACGAAAAAGGTCATCCAGAGTATATTGAACACGTTCCTCGTGATCATCCTGATTTTCGTCTCCATCAAGCTGTATACGATCGGGACCGCCTATCTGGCGGAGACGTTGGACGGGTTCGCCTACCTGATTGCCCTCATCGCCTTCTCGGTCGCATTGATTGACGGGCCAAACATGGTCGAGCGGCTGTTCGGGATCGATGCCGGACTCAAACGGGGATGGGGTGTCGCGCTCGGCGCCTATGCCGCCGGGAAAGGCGTGACCTCGGCCGGTGCCCACGCGGTCTCGAAGGTCGCGCGTTTCGCACAAGGCGAACCGAAGATGCCCTCACTCCATGAGGCCGCGACGACACGGATGGATTCAAGCGCCATGCTGCAGAACGGTTCACCGCTTAGTGCGGCGAACCAAACTCCACAGAGAGCGGACTCCGAGAGTCAAACCGATTCAGATGTGTTTGGTCAGGCGAATCACACCGCTAGTCGTAATCAGACTGACCAAGAGAAACCGACAAATCCGAAGAACGATGCGCAACCAAACAACGGTCAAGAATCTGAGCTTGAAGTGCATGGGTCTCCACACGTGAACGAAGCGTCGGGCCGCCCGTCTCCCGAATCGATTCATGCGACGAACCCTGAATCGATTACCGAAAGTGCTGACCATCCAACAACGTCATCGGAGACACAAAGACCGGAGTCGATTCACGACCATTCAAGCTCTGGTCATTCTCCAGTCCCTACTTCGTCGACAATCGAAACGGTCACCGGGTCCACCGATGCCACATCCGGACCAGGTTATCGTCACGATGAATCGTTAGTCAGAAACGACGTGACGTCAGCGACACCTCATGAGGCATCACATTCAAACGGTTCGTCCTCGTCTTCGTCATCTGCGACAGATTCGAGTGATACGGCAACAGAGAAACGCCAAGGACGTACCCGACGGACCATCCATCAAGACACCGGGCAGGACATCGAGACCGAGCTCATCGAACAAGTGCGTGAGAATCAGACACACCGCCATACTCAGAACCATGAAGAGTCGCGACGGATCTATCCGACCTCGCCACCGCGACCTGAACACACTAAAAAGAAGGAGTGATGACCCATGCGCAAATACCGGATCCCGAACGAGGTCACGACCGAACTGAAAATCAATAAGATGCTCTATCTGCATGACTTCCTGTTTCTCGTCGGGCTCATCGTGCTCCGCCTCGTGACGCTCCCGTTCATCCCGTCGGTGCTGCACATTCCGTTCACGGTATTTCTCGTCGTCTTCGGGCTGTTCATGGTACTCCGGCCGGCGACGAACCCGCAGAAGCGGATGGTCCATGCGCTCTATTACGCGCTCATCAAACGGAAAGACACCTATCTCGCACTCGACGCGCACACGAAAGGACGTGATTGAGATGGCTTTTATCGAGGAGTCGCTACAAGAACCGAGACGCACGGGCACCTGGCTCGACGAACAGGACGTGGTCGAAAAACGGAAGGTCAAAGACAAGGTCGTCGTCAAACCGACGGTCGCCGAACTGATGCCGGTCGTCGACATCACCGGGACCGAGGCGTTCGAGATGCGCGACGGGACCTATCTCGACATGGTCCAGCTCACCTCAAAGGACATCTACTCCTTGAATGAGGAGGAAAAAGACCATGACGTGTTCTCGCTCGCCTATCTCCTGCAGGCGTACACGCACCCGCTCAAGGTCGTGCCGCTGAACACGCCACTCAGTCTCGAGCGGCAGAAGATCAGCATCGAACGACAGATTCGACAAAATCAGACACCGGCCTACCTGCCCTTCTTATTAAAGAAGAAGCAGGAGCTCGAATACCTCGAGGAGCATCGCACGAATCGCGATTATCTCCTCTTTTTTTATGCCGACGACGAGCGGACGCTACGCGAGCGGAAGACGCACCTCTATAAACTGCTCCGTCGCTCGAACCCGATGCGCGAGCTGACGCTCGACCAGAAGGTCCATGTGCTCTACCAACTGAACAATCCGAACACGAAACCGCAACTCGACACCTGAAGAAAGGAGTGACGCGCATGTGGCAGCGCCTACGTGAGAAAATGGCCAGACAACAGGACCCGGAGACCGTCAAGATCGAGAAAGGCTATAACCCCGACGTCATCGCCAAGATCCAGCCGCAGGGCGGCATCAAGTTCGACGCCAACTTCGTCCGGCTCGGTGACGGTTATCTGTCGTGCCTCCACGTCTATAAATATCAGTCACTTGTCTATGACTACTGGCTCGAACCGATCTTAAACATGCCGGGCGTTTTGACGACGCTCGACATAGGGACGGCCGACAAGCGTGAGATCATCCAGACCATCAACAAGTCGATGGCCGAACAGAACACGCGCTTCGAGAATGCGAAGGACAACATCGACCGCATCGACGCCCGGGAGACGTATAAGGAACTGAACGAGCTCTACGAACAGATCACCCAGGGCGAGACGATGAAATATCTACATCTGCGTCTTTATGTGAAGGCGAAGACACTCGACGCGCTCGAGGTGAAAGTGCAGGAAGTGATGGAAGAACTCGAGGCCCGGAACTTCCGCTCGACAATCTTCCTGAACGAACAGGAATGGGAGTGGCAGAGCCTGTTCACGAGCTATGACCAACAACAAAAGCTCCCGAACCGGCGCCGTGGGAAAGAGATCCCTTCCCTCTCCATCGCCGGCGGCTATCCGTTCCACTTCACGTCGCTCCAGGACGCGACCGGGACGTATTACGGGACGACCGACACGAACGGCAGCGTCATCTTCGACCTGTTCCATAAGGACAAACAGCGCAAGTTCTATAACGCGCTCATGATCGGCAAGATGGGCTCCGGGAAGTCGACACTTCTCAAGAAGACCGTGCTCGACCAGGCGATCAAAGGCAACAAGATCCGTATCCTCGACGTCACGGGCGAGTTCTCCGACCTCGTGGGTCAGCTCGGTGGGAAAGAGATCGCGCTCGACGGATTTGCCGGGCTCATCAACCCGCTCCATGTCTATAAGACGGTGACGAACAACGACGGAAGCGCCAACGAGTCGCTCTCGTTCATGCAGCACCTCTCAAAGATGGCCGTGTTCTATCACTACATCAATCCGGCGGCGACGCAGGAAGAGACGAACGAGTTCGAGATCCTGCTTCGCGATTTATATGTCCGCCACGGGCTATGGGACGAACAAGGCGAACTGCCGATCACGACACACCCGGCGAACCGGTACCCGACGTTCTCCGATTTCTTGCATCTCGTACGTCGTGAGCTCTACACGGACGACACACGCACCTCGATCAAGGAAGTCATCAGTCCGAACCGGGTGCGGCGTCTCGAGAACATCGAGCTCGCCGTCACGAACCTCGTCCATAACTACGGCAACATCTTCGACGGGCACTCCTCGATCGACCGGTTCGACGAGGAACTCATCGTGTCGTTCCCGCTCCGGAACCTGACGAGCCTGCGCGATGAGGTGTTCCAAGCGCAGGTTTTCTCCTTGATGAACATGCTGTGGGACGGGATGATTGCCAACGGCTCGAGTCAACTGAAAGCCTATAACCAGGGTGTGCTCCGGACCGAGGAGGCATGCAAGTACCTCATCGTCATCGACGAGGCGCACCACTTGATCAACACGCGCGACATCGCCCAACCGGCCATCCTGTATCTGCAACGTTGTATGCGCGAGGCGCGCAAGTATTTCGGCGGCATCTTCTTCGTGTCGCACTTGATCACCGACTTCGTGCCGGCCGGATCGAAGTCCGAGAACGCCGAGAACGTCAAGTCGCTCTTCCAATTGACGCAATACAAGATTATCGGCGAGCAGGACGCGGAGAGCATCCCGATCATCCAGACGGTGTTTGATGGCCAACTCTCAAATTCCGAGATGCGCATCATCCCCTCGCTCGAGACCGGACGCGTCGTCCTCAGCATCTCCGGCGTGCAGAACCTCATCTTTGACGTCGACGTCGCACCCGAGGAGCTCGCCTTGTTCGGTGGAGGTGCCTGATGTGGGCGGCCGCGAAACGGACGGCGCGCTTCGCCATCACAGCGAAATGGCAGCTCGCGACGCTCAAGTGGCGACTCATCCTGCTCGGCATCGCGGCACTCGTCTTGTTCCTTGTCATCCTCGTCGTCGGCATCCTCGACACGCTCACAGGTGTCCAGAACGAACTACCGACCGACGTCACGTTCGACACGGCGGGCGGTCTTCAAGTGAGCGACCAGGTGCTCCAATATCGAGCCTTGGTCGAATCGGAACTGTCGAAGCACGGACTGGCCGAACAAACGAACCTCGTACTCGCGCTCATGATGCAGGAGAGCGGCGGACGCGGGAACGACCCGATGCAGGCGAGCGAATCGAAGTGTGGACGCATTGGATGCATCACCTCCCCCGAGGAGAGCATCGTCTACGGCGTCGAACATTTCGCTTCCGTCTTCGAACGGGCGAACCGTGATGTGCAACTCACATTACAGAGTTACAACTTCGGCGGCGGCTTTATCGATTATGTTCAGGAGAACGGCGGGCGTTACTCGAAAGAGCTCGCCATCTCGTTCTCGCAGATGATGTACCAGCGTGTGAAACACACCGGCATCTACCGCTGTCATCGCCCGAGCGCGGTCCAGCACGGCGCCTGTTACGGGGACATCGAGTATGTCGATGCGGTGTTGAAATACCTTGCGCCGGTTGCCGTCGCCGACGGGGTCATCACGAAGGAGCTGTTGTCGGGACTACGTTCCCCGCTCGCCATCCCGCTCAACGTGACATCGCGTTTCGGGTGGCGCGTCGTCTTCGGACAACGGGACAACCACACCGGGATCGACTTCAGTTGCACCCCGTCCGACACGATTCACGCGGTCAAGAGCGGCACCGTCATTTATAGCGGGAACCGCGGACCGTACGGAAATCTCGTCCAGGTCCGGCACGACAACTACATCACGGCGTACGCGCACCTGAGTCGTCTCGGCGTCAAAAGCGGGCAACAGATCGACGCCGGGCAGGCGCTCGGGTACTGCGGCACGACCGGCCGATCGAGCGGGAACCATCTGCATTTCGAGATCAAGACGAGTGAATGGTCCGGTCATATCGATCCCGCCCCGGTCTTCGGATTGTAAGTCATGGATGTATGGAAAGGAGGAGGAAGAATGAACTTCACCGCACGTCACATCGCGTATCTGTCTGGGGTACTGCTCCTGATTTCACTCGCGGCGAACGTATTTTTCTATCAACAAGTGACGGCTGTAACGAGCTATTCGAACGCGAGTGAAACGGAGAATGAGAGTGTAGCTCCCTTTGAATCGGCAACCTCCGAGGCTACGTCGGCGGACACCGAACCAATCGTCACATCGACAGAGACGGAACGAATGGAGGAGCTGACGACACGCGCGACGCGCTTCGTCGAGTACGCCTTCACCATCACGAAGGACAGTTACACGACCCAGAAACGACAGGCGAAGGACGTCATGTCGGAAGAACTCGCGGCCACGCTCTTCGCCGCTGACGGCAGCGACGTCGGCACGTTCGAGACGACCGTCCGCGACATCGAAGTGTTCCCTTCTGTCTCCGGAGAAGATTGTCTCGTGCGGTTCGAACAAGACCTGTTGATCACCGAGACGGGTTATGAAGAGACGACGCAAGAACTGTTGGCCCTGACGTTCGAGTCCATCGAAGGACGTTTGATTGTCACAGAGATGGAAGATCTGACACCGGAAGGAGGGATTTAGATGCGGCGGCAAACGCGACGACGCCTCACCCAGAACGTCTCACGGTTCTACCTCGTACTCGGCCTATTCTTTGTCGTCGGTTTCCTCTTCTTCGGTACCTCGTCGTTCTTCTTCGCCGAAGAGGCACCGGTCAATGAGACGCCGATCAACGAACCAATCCGACTCTCGAACGGGGAGACCGTGACGCTCCATGCCTGGAGTTATGACACGGAAAAGCGGACAATGCGCGTCCGGCTCTCACTCGATGAGACCCCAGGTAATACGAACAATCATCTCTTCCGCTACGTCTATAAGGCACGTCCGGATTCTGAGAAGGAAGTTGCGATGCTGTACGAACGGAACGACCAATACGTACTCGAATTGAAAGACGTGCCGAACGACTTCGACCAGCTCGCCGTCCGAATCTATGGGATGAATGATTCACAATCAATCGATGCACTCACACCCGAGGAACGAGAGAACAGTCTTTTGACGTCACTCTATGCCGACCGTCGGACCATCGAACAGGCGAACCACAGTTCATCTGACGAGACAACTTTCACAAGACTGTTCGTCAAGGACGAACTCACGGAGACCGAGCAACAGTTGGAGACGGCGCAGCAGTCGGTCGAGGCGCAGCGGCAACAGATCAAGCGGCTCGACCGTGACAAAGAGGAACTTGAAGGCGAGCTTCCCTACCTCTCGCTCGACGAACAGGTGGAGCAGGAGAACGAAATCTTCGACCTCGTCCGGAAGCGCGACGAGCTCACACTCGAACTTGAGAAGATCGAACAGTCGGTCCAAGCGCTCGAAGAAAAGCACGACAAGTTGAGCGTCCGGCTCCGGGAACTGTCGATTTAACTGGCACATTTTGTGCCAAATCGCTGGTTTTACTGGCACATTTCGTGCCGTTTTCGGACTTTTGGTGATATCACGGAAACCCCAGGCTCTGCCTGGGCTATCACGACAAGGGATAGCAGTTTCCCCTTATGCTCTTTGAACGAACTTTTAGGACATTGGCAATATACAGCCTCTAGAAAGGTGGTCAGGCAAATGGATCTGTTACTCCGCGACATCGACCCCGTCATCGTGAAGCAGATCGATGAATGGGCGAAGGAACACAATCTCTCCCGGCAACAATACTTGAAAGAACTGCTTGCCTCCTGGTGCGCGAACGGTATCCAATCGACGCAGGTCGAGCGACTGGAACGACAGCTCGAGGCGAACACTCTCCACCTGAAACGGAGTGCGGACGAGCTCGCCGAAGTGACCCGGTTGTTGAACGAGGTGATGCAGGATGCGTGAGACACCCGGTGTCGTCATCAAGTCGAAGTTCAAGGTGCCTAGTACAAAAAAGAAATCGCGGCAGTACACGACGTACCTCGACTACATCAATCGTCCAGACGCGAAAGACAGCCGCGAACAGTTCGAGACGTACCATGATTATATGGAAGACGAGACGAAGTCGAGCGGTCTGTTCACACGCGAGGACGACCGGTTGAACCACGAAAAACGTCGCGCCGTCCGCGACATCTTCAAGCAAGCGCAAGAGAAAGGGAGCATCCTCTGGCAGGACGTCATCTCATTCGATAACACCTGGCTACGCGAGACCGGTGTGCTCCACGATGACCTCGTCGATGAGAAACGGTTGATCCAGGCGACACGGAACGCGGTCGAGGCGATGCTCCAAAAAGAGAAGATGGTCCATGCCTACTGGACCGGTGCCTTGCATTACAACACCGACAACATCCACGTGCATGTCGCCATCGTCGAGACGAGCCATATGCGCGAGCGCGGCAAACGCAAACCGAAATCGATCGAGCTGATGAAGTCGAAGGTCATCCACTCCCTCGCCGACCGGACGAAAGAACAGGAGAAACTGAACGCGTTCATAAGAGACGAACTAGTCGCCCATAAACGGAATAAGAAGATTCAATCGCTCCCGAACCGTGTCCTGCATCCCGACCTCGTCCGTCAGTTCAAGGACATCTATGAGCGATTGCCGGAAGACAAACGACAGTGGCGCTATAACATGAACGGGATGCAGCCGCTCCGTGAATCGCTCGATCGTCTGACCGACCGCTATATCGACATTCATTTCAAATCAGAGTTTCAAGCCTTCAACGAGGGGCTAGAGCAGGAGGTGTCGTTCCATCGTAGTAGCTACGGCGACACGGAGAAGGCCGAGCGTTACCGGACGACGAAGCGACAGGACCTCTACACCCGGATGGGGAATGCCATCCTTTCCGAGATGCGCGACTTGTCAAAAGAACAAACGATAGTTGAGAAAAATGGAGCTCCAAAACATCCGGTCAGACGTGCATTCAAACAACAAAAGATATTCAACGAATCACTCTACCGGATCGAGCGGCATATGAACGACGAATTCGAACACCTGAAGAATCAACGGGCTTTCGAACAGTTGGAACGGGACATCGAATATGGAAAGTGAGGGAGGACGATGGAAGAGTTGAGACAAATCCGTCTTCGATTAAAGCCGGAGACGGTCGCGTATTTGGAGGAGTTCGCCGACGACAAACGCTTCGGCCATCTCGGTCAGGTCATCGACCATATCGCAGACGAGCATAAACATCTGGCCGACGAGAAGTGGGACATGCAGTTCCTCACCCGCTCGATCAGCACACAGGTTTCCCACCGTATCGAGGAGTTGGTGAACGAGCAGATATCGACGGAACTCGAACGGATACGACTCGCCGCGAACCGCTCTGACCGTCATGGGCAAATCCTGACAGAGCTCCTGCAGGCACTCATGCAGACCGAGGGCATCGAGGACATCATGACGACGGACCAGTTCAAGCCGACGTTCCTCGCGACGGCGGAACGTGTCGTCCAGGAACGTATCGAGCATCAAAAACAGAAGAAGGACACTTTAACTTTTGAGAGAGGATGAATCTTATGCGACCACTTGACCGTCCCTTCACGATGGGCCAACTGTTGACGCTTCAACCCGAAAACGTCACTGTCCTCATCTATGGAAAACGCTACGACATCCCGATACCAATATCGGAGCATCAGCTTTTAACCGCCATCGCACAAGACGAGATCGTCTTACTTCCCGTCAACTTCGAGCGGACACGGCTGTTACTCGACATCCCCGAAACGTCGCCTCACCTCGAGCGTGAACTGAACGATTTTGCGGATAGTGATGAATCTGTCACCGACTTGTTGAAGGAAGGAGTCTGACATGATGGCCAAGATGAAGACGAACGAAGAACGGAAGGCCGAACTCGAGGCCTTGACGGAACAAATGGGAAAACAGATCGACAGCTACTTCGAGAGTCCAGAGAAGATCCGGGAACACCTACAGTTCCTCGGCAAGTTCCATCAATACTCGATGCGGAACGCGGTCTTAATCGAGTCCCAGTTCCCCGGCGCGGTCGCGGTCGGTTCTTATCCGTTTTGGGAGAAGCAAGGCGCACAAGTCCAAAAAGGTGAGCGTGGCATCAAGGTATTCGTCCCGAACCCAGTGACATACGCCTTACACAAAGATGAATGGGTACCGCTCAGCAAGACACCGAAGCCGATCAAGGAAGGCGTCAAACAAGGGCGCATCCCGTCACGAAAGATGATGTATTTCAAGATTGGTCACGTGTTCGAGTACACGCAGACCGACGCTCGCGAGAAAGGAATTGAGGTCTCGAACATCTTCAAACGATATCACCGGGACGGCGGGCTCGAGAACGAACAAGACATCCGTGACGCCTTGACGACGCTCGCGGATGCCCGGAATGTGACTCTATTGGAGGAGCCGCTCGACGAAATCGGGACAGCGAAAGGATGTTACTATCCGGAGCTACATGCGATCGCCTTAAACCCGCGGAACACATCTATCGAGGACATCAGCGTCCTGATCCACGAGCTCGCCCACGCGGAGCTGCACAACCAGGAGCGGAATTTTGAGCGGGACAAACCACTCACGGCACCCGAGAAGGAGTTCCAGGCCGAGATGGTCGCTTATGTCGTCTCGCATCAACTCGGGTTCCCGACGGATGATTTCTCACTGTCCTACTTGGCTGGTTGGACGAAAGACAAGGAACTCCTCGACAAGGAACAACTGTTGCAGGAGGTCCATCAGACGTCCGCAGGCTTCCTCGAACATATCGAGTCACACTTAGAAAAGGTAAATACCTTGCAAAAGGAGAAAAAACAGAGCCCACTCGAGTATTTGGAGCAACTCGACCGACGCATGGGCATAGGATGGAAACAAGCGAACCTCAATCTTTTTGAGCGCGTCCATGCCGTAAAGCGTGTGTTTCCCGAGGATATTGAGAACTACCTGAACGCAAAAGCGACCCTCGAAACGAACCTGAAGATGGATCGCGTCGATGAGCCGCTCATGTATATTCATGGCATGGGTCTCGGGTTTCAACAGTTCGGTATCGCCAATAATCATGACTTCAGTGAAGATCAGCTTGTGGCTTATACAATCGCATTACCGAATCAACCATTGGTCAGTGGTCACTTCGACCCTGAACGTACCGTGCATCCATTACATGATTTAGAGAAAAATAATAAGGTTGAAAAACCACTTCTGAAATCGCTTGAAAACCATTGGCATGAAGTGTTGGTCGAGAAAGAAAAAAAAACCTTGTCACGAACAGTCATTTTGAATATTGAACGTTTAATTTAACACAAAGGCATATAGCATGGAGATTCATAACCTCCATTCGCTATACGCCTTTGTTATCTTAACATGTCATTAATTATTAACTAAGTTCATTTCAGAAATTGGATATGTTTGCATGACATTTTTTCAACTTCTTTTTAGAGTTACAGTAACACTTCGAATTTAAACTCTGAGGTGAACGCTCTGTACTTAATAGTTTTTCTATATCTCTTAAGTCGTCATTTAATTTAATTCCTCTAACTTGCAAAAAGTTTATAAAATTATCTCGTGCATATGGGTACCATGGGTGCGAGCATACTCTAGTACCAAGAAAATAAGAGTCATAGGCAGCCTTATAATCACCTTTACCGACATAAGCTAACCCAATAGTCATATGAGCTACAGATTTCATATCATCTTGAACTACTTTTTTTGCTAATCTAATTGCCTCGTCAAATCGTTCAACTAAAACATATGCATATGCTAAGGTAGTTTCATCAATTTTAAATTCTTCTAGATAGGGGATTAATTTCACATAATCATGTGTGTCATATAGTTCCTCTATGTCATTCCATCTGTCATCGATTTCTTCAATTTTGATTTTAACTTTCTGAACGTTATCCACTGCTGATTCAAAATCTATTTCTACAAATGTTCTTAATCTTTCTTCACTCAAATTCGCTTCTCTGTGGATACCGAAAATTTTTATTAGAGCACTGTTTTCAGTCATCAGTTTCGAAAAAAGTTCTTCTGAACTATATTTTCGAAAGTGCATTCTCAACTTGATAGATGATTGGTCTTTAACTGCCTGATTCCATTCAGATGATTGACTAGATAAAGCCTTAATTCCTAAAGACTTATATTTAATCCACCCTTGGGATTGGGTGATTATTCTCCTGAAGTGCTTTTCTTCTGTTGAACCTGGCAATTCAATTTCAAGGAGTGTCAATTTTGCTCTACTATTCAATTCTTCATACTTTTTTAGTATGTGGATACTATTAGATTCGTCGATTTCTTGAAGTAACTTATCTAATTTCAAAGAAACATTATGATTTAATTCATCAGGCAATGGGAGTGACTTTTCTAGTTTCCCTTCTAATTCAATAATCTTATTTAAAATGTCTTTTTCAATTCCATTGAATGATTTGTTGATTTTAGGACAAGATGAGGTAAGGAATACTTTATCTTCTGAATCTTTGAAATAAACTCGTCTATAGTCCAATGCATTAATTTTCTCTAAAGTTAATATCATTTTTAAATAATCTGAAGCGTTAGAGAAAGGCGTACATTCAATATTGAAATTTATCTTTGTTTGAGAATAATATGAAAGCTTCAAAATGAATGGATATTCCGTTAAATTCTGTCCTTTTTCATTAATCTTAAAATATAAAGATCGATTAACATTATCTTCTTCAATTGCACACCAAAAATCATTCTTTAACAATGGAATATCAGGTTGCTGTGGAGAAAATTCTAATTGTACAAAGTCCATTGCCTCTAGCTTTTCTCCGTCAATCAATTCAATATTTTGATTCTCTGTAACTGAAATGTCTTTATAAATTTTAAAAGATTCTCCCGATGCAGCTGAAGCTAGATAGATTGACATCAAATTTGTATGAGGTAAATCACTTGCTTTAGAGGTGCTTTTAAAACTTATAGACGGCTGCTTTAGTTCATCATCTTTTTTTTTTTGGTCTTCTAGTGATTCAGTTAATCTACTTTGACTTTCATCAAGGGTTTTCTTATCCATATGTTGAATCAGTCTCAAAAAACTGCCTAAGTGTTTATGAATATTATTTTGAATATTTTGCATAGCAAAAATACTCTCGTCATTTTTAGATAGATTTGGATTTACAGCAACGTCTTGCATATAGCCATTTAAAATAAGCAAATCTAGAATTACTGAACGATCTAACTGCCCTAATGTATGATCCATTTCTTGCATGTTCAATAAATGATCTAAAACAATTGGTGAATTCTTTATTAACAATAATCTATCATCTCTATCACCATCAAATACTCTATGAGAATAAATATTTAGTGCAATCTCATCAAATATTGCCCCAATATTATTAGTTACATAACTTGAATCAATAAATTTATAAATGTTTTCTGTTTGCATGAGACTATTAAAGACTGTTTTAAATGTCTTCCCATCACTATTAAGATGGTATTTTTCAGTATCATTGATGGAAATCAAACTAGTTTCAACTAAATTACTAACTACTTTGTTTATGGTTGCGTTGCTTCTATTTTGTAACTTTTCATGTAACTCGAACAGTGTACGTTCGCAAGAAGAAAGCTCTAAATATACTTCTTTCGTGACTAAAACTTCATCTCTATATTTCATTTCCACTTTATCTAAATCTATATTGTTAGCATCAAAAATAGCTTTTACTTCTGAAAATTTATTTAAAATTTCTTGGAACATCTCCTGCATTAATTGTTCTGACTCCCAATCATCAATAATTGCAGAAATTTCAATGTTCTTTCTGTTTTCGATACTTCTATTTACACCCACAACATCAAGGTGCCTTTTATGATGTTTCATACTAAATTTATCTGGTGATAGTACGTTCACTAACAGTTCAGAAGATCGATCATTTGTAATGTGAAGTTCATCTGCAAATCTAATCAAAGCTCCTAATAATCTCATTCTTACACTCCCACCAATACCTGAAGGGACATGTTCTTCTAAAGAGTCCAAATTAATTTTTCTATGTGCTTCTGCAATATCGGCGATTAAATTAGCTTCTACCCTATCAAAATTTAAAAGTGCCGCTTCACTTTTTATGACCATCTTAGAAAAACTATGATGACCTTTTCTTCTATATTCTTCATACCCTAATTCATTTAATTCTTCTTTTCGTCCTACCATACCAACGTCATGAAGCAAGGTAGCCGCTATTAAAAGATATTTTTCCTCTTCATTCAATAAATCAAAGTTGTTATCTAAAATAATATCGTAAACCTGCTCAACACCTAGAGAATGCTTGAGTGTATGCTCTGTATAATTAGTTAGCAGATTACTAGTTCTAGACAATAGAGGTTCAATTTTGCGATTTAAATCATCCAATTTAGCTTTATTTTGAGTGTTTAAAGACTTTCTAATACCTGACACATTAATTTGGGCATTATCCATTAAATCGGCCTCCAATACAATATTAAATATTTAGTCTTCCCAAAGTTCATCCATCAAATCGTCAATTTCTTTCGATAACCGTTGCTTTTCCTCTGTATCCATCTCAACTCGCCCATCTTCATAAAACCAAAACACGTCTCCAGATTGAATCGATTCAGGAAATCGTGACTTCGGAATATTTTCCATCACTTCTCCGAATTCGACGACAGCCAAGTCCCCTTCAAATCGATCGATGATTCCTCTGCGTCGCTTCATTTTGATTTCTTCACGGCGTAACTCGAGCCGTTCCCCGTGATGATGATCGTACCGTTCTTATCTGTGCGAAGCGTGTTCGCTTTTTGTCGCTTCAAGTTCGTCACCACTTCGGACGTCGGATGCCCGTAGCTGTTCTTCCCGACACTGATGATGGCATGCTTCGGTTTGACTGTGTTCAGGAACGTGCTGCTTGTCGAGGTCTTCGCACCGTGATGACCCACCTTCAAGACATCCGCTCGGAGCGTCTGTTTCTTCGCCATCATGTCCTTCTCAGAAACGTGTTCCGCGTCCCCTGTGAACAAGAACGTGTTCTTCTTGTACGTGACATGAAGGACTGCACTCCAGTTGTTCAAGTCACTGTTCGAGTAGGCTTTGACCGGACCCACAAACTTCGCACTGACACCTTTGATCGGTAGTTTCACGCCGGCCTGTGCCGTTTTGATGGTCTTCCCTTCCCGTTTAACGGCTTGAAGGAAGTCTTTGTAGGCTTGGGTCGTGTGCTTCACTTTTGGCGCGTAGACGTTCTCGACACGGTAGGCATCCAAAATTTCATCTAATCCACCGATATGATCCGCGTCCGGATGCGTCGAGATCAATACTTCGATGTCATCCACTTTTTGTTTCTTGAGATAGGCGACAATGGCATCGCCCTTTCCTTTGTTCCCCCCGTCGATGATGACGTCCTCACCGCTCGGCATCTTGATGTAGATAGCATCTCCTTGCCCGACATCGATGTAATGGACTTTGATGCTCGCAGCGGCAGATGCCTCTCCGTATGGCGACACCAATAGCGCTCCACTAAATAGAACTGCACTCCCAATCTTGATCAATTTATTCATCTTTTATCACTCCACTTTAAAATTATTGTAAAATTATCCAACATACCTTTATTATAATCCGCTATTTGTTAAATTGCTTCTAATTCCTGAGGTTGACCACATACATAAATAGGTAAGGTGTGATGACAGGAGGAGTGAGAGAAATGGATTTACGAAAACCAATCGCAATAAACAAGACGTATAAACCGGTCCTGATTTTTAAAGACGGGGTGGAATTAAAAGAGTGTGTCTCCATTCAGGAAGCTGCATACTATTTGAAGGGATACACGTTATGCACCGCCATGCCGTATCGTCACATTATGAACGGCATCATCCTTGATGAGACCTGGATCCATGAGGGGAGCAGCTATCGGTTCACCACTGATCCTGATGTGAAAAAGGCAAAGTTGGAAGAGATGAAGATCCGGAACAAAGTCCGTTTTTAAGGAAGGACAGAATATGAATTCGAACAGGTCTCATGTGCGGCACCCTAAACACGCTGTACACAACTTCGTCACTGTTTGTTACAACCCTACAAGGTACACTTGAACTAAAAAGGGGTTCTCCTTATGCGACTTCAAGAATGGATTCAGCAATATCACGGTACAGAGATACTACGCTTTGATCACCTTTGCGAGTACTTGGATGCGACACCGTTTGAAATCAAACACCACCTTGATGGAATCAGTCCTGAGATTACCGGCGTACTGAAGTCAGAAGAGGGTGTTGGCGATGACGCGTTCATCACGAAGCTGGAACATCATTTGCTCAGTCGATTCAACAAACGAAGAAAAAAAGTGAAAGTCACAATTGAGGTAGAACTGCCATTACCGGAAGAAGCCTACAACTTTTGTCAGCGCGAACGATTTAGAATGATTGAGCGCGTCACTCAACATATGGACGAACAAAACGTGAAGGATTGGCGCATCGTAAACATGCGGAGGATATAATTGAACATAGATTGTATTGACTCATCTACATATATACATGCTATAAGGAGAACAAAATGAAATTTACATACTTAGTCATCCCTTTGGCCATCCTGCTGATGGCCGGTTGTACCAGTGAAGACACCCCTTCTACAATTGAGAAAGCAGAGGGCATGCTACTCAAACAGAAGAAGTCGTCGATACGACTGAAACGAGCACAGACGACTCAAATACGGAGACGACTGCAGAAGAGCCTGCAGAAGCCGAGGAAACGGTCACTAACTCGGATAATAAGCTGTTCTCCGGCTATAAACTGATTGACGTTGATGGTGGGGATTTGTCCGGATACCGTGAGGCGAACGTCGTCGTCGATATCGGATATGGGGATCGCGAGTATTGGGCGTTCACGAACGAACATGGCCAGCTTGTGAGGGTGGTGGCTGAAGAAATCATCCTGCAAGATGACGACACAGAAGATGTGACCTCGGATGGCCGCTACTACCACGACGAAGCGAAGGTGCCGGGCGTCGAACACGATGAGCTTGACGAGGGTCATGTCATCGCCGACTCGCTCGGGGGCGTCTCGAACGCCTACAACATCACACCACAAGATAGAACGCTCAACCGCTACGGGGACCAGGCCTATATGGAGGACGTGATCCGCAAGGCCGGTGGCGCGACCTACTTCGAGGCAATCATCACATATCCGGATACGAAAACTTATATTCCGTCACACTACCAATACACCTATACGGTCAGAGGAAATGTCGTCACCGATTCCTTCGACAACTTTAACCCGGATGAGGTGAACGCCGCACTCGGCCTAACAGAAGGTGAACCGGAACCCGCAGCTGCACCTGAAGCCACAGGCGATGTCTCGAGCGTAGATACGAATGGAAACGGTCAGGTGACGATCCAGGAAGCGAAAGACGCCGGTTTCACGATGCCGATCATGAGCGACCATTAGCTCTACCCCTATATGCGTGATAACGACAACGACGGAATGGTCGGGGAATGATTTTACCCTAAAAATTAAAACAATGATGATTGTATAAAAAGACATCCTCCATTTCTAAGAGAATGTCTTTTTATATTCATTTACGTTTTCGGTTCACTTTATCGAGCCGAATTTTCTCGATTAACGCGTGGATGATCTGTTCATCTCTTCCACCAAAATCTTTATTGAAGGGAATCCGCTCTCCTTCGAACATAAAATATCCGAGCAGGAACGGGACTCGAGGTGTTGCGTGGCCCCACGTGTGCTTCGAGCAACGTTCCCACACCTCGGCTTCTAACTCTTTTGAATAGCGCATATGCTCGACAGCAGCCTTGACCTCCGATTTCTTCAGGACAAAATAGTCTTCAAAGACGAATTTACCGAGAAGCTCGTACCACATCTCCTCGCGGGCCCGCTCTTTAATCGCTTCTACATCGACTTCGACGTGATACGGGGCCTCTTCTTCATTCTTGATGACATCCCGTGCTTCCCCTGTCACCGACTCCGGATACAGCTCCCACCCTTCCGGCATCCGTTCTTTGATGAACTGTTCGAGCGCCTCCTCACTGATCCGATAACCTTTTTTACGCGACTCGAGCGGTTCTGCCTGGATCACGCCTTTTCGTACCCAGTTGCGGACCGTCTCCTTATGGCTTGTGAGCTTGTTCTTCGATAAGATTTCAAATGCTTCGTCAATCGTATACATGATGAACCCCCTTTTAATACAATGATGATTTTATTAAAAAATACCATAAACATTGTATTAAATTAAGATGTTATCTTAATCCACTTCAAATTAATCAGAAATCGGTGAATGACTTCCAAACAAAAACACCATTCGGCTGAATGGTGTTCATTCTATTGAAATTTAGATACAATTTAAAACAAATCAACTTTCTTTTAAACCATCAATTACATTAAATACTTTCACAAGAAGCTCTTTATCTTTAACCTCATCTTTTTCCGGGCCATCTGGTAAGAAAAATCTCCAAGAAATACTATCTTCCGTATTTCGACCGTTAAAACCTTGAACGTAACCACTTTCCTCATTAGCAGCCATTTCCATCGTAGTATTTTCACTTACAAAAGCAAAGTCCATAAATCCTTCAGTGCCAAAAAAGAAAACTGGATATTTCACTGTGTTGAAGAAAGGGACATACTTTTCTTTGTCGGCCTCAGAGAAAGCACTCTCAGTAATAATTATTGCGTCAAATGTAGACACATTATGGTCCAAAGCACTTAATTTGATGTTTTCATATTTTACATTATTTATCTCAGGGAGTTCTTGATCACCTATTACAGCAATTTCTAAGATTCTTCCTTCATAATTTCCCACTTGATGATTCATATTTTTTTCTTGGGAATGAAAGTTTGGGTTACCACAGCCCACTAATAAAACCGAAAATAAAACTCCTGTAATTAGTTTCCTCATAAGAGTGTGTTCCTCCTTAATAAATAATACATTTTTCATAAATATCTAACCTTTTAACTGCTCTTTCATTTGTTCTTACTTTATTATATACCATGCTTCAATTAAACAAAAATGGCTCATCACCATAAGGTGTGGTTGACACATAAAATCCATCGGATTTTGAATTGAACATAGAAAAAAAGCGAAAACCCCGGTATCGTAATTGTTGCTTAGACAAACCACGATTGGAGTTTTCGCTTTGTCCCAACAGTTTATCAAATTACTTCTTCCACTTCCAGCCCTTTTTCAGATCCAAATGTCGTCAGACGAAGAACCAAACGTTTTTCCGGTCATCCCGGGTCGACATGACATCCCTTGTCCGCTTTGCCAGAGAAAGACCATCCAGCATTCGAAAAAGCGGCGTCGCTTTCGACACGGTCATGCGTGGAACGTCGGTGTACTCTGGATCGAACTGGATGTCCCACGTCAAAGATGCACCTCTTGTGATTTGACGTTCGTGTATGACTACGGTCTCGGGCTCGTCCGCACTTCCACCGAGGTTTTCCGGAAAGGCATCGCAAAACGTTGCCACGGACGGACGATCTCAGATGTCGCACGCGAGTACGGCCTCCCTTATACGACGGTGGAGCGCTGGTTCTATCAGTACGCTTCAGTGGAGACGATGGAGCGTGCAACGCATGTCCTGGTCGACGAGTTCGCCACGAGAAAGGGGCACCACTATGCGACGATTGTCCTCGATGCCAAGAGTGGACAGCTTCTGTCCATTGTCCCGGGCCGGGACGTGGCAGCCATCACGGCAGCACTTCAAGACATATCCGGGGATATCCGTTCTGTCGTCAGTGATTTTGCACCGGCGATGGCGAAGGCCATCAACCATGTCTTCCCGGAGGCAGAACATGTGCTGGACCGGTTCCACCTCGTCCAGTTCTTCACGGACGCTCTTCGCCGACGGCGTCGTTTTTTGAACGAGGCAAGACGCCATCACCACGTTCGCGTGATCGATCGTTCGCTCGCGCGTCGCCCGGAAACGCTGACTGGGGAAGACCGGGAGGTCGCCCGTTCCTGTATTCAGGAAGATCCATTCATTCGGAACCTCTATCAAGGGCTCCAGCATATCCGGTATGTGCTGAAGGCGACGTGCGAGATACAGGCGCAACGGCGGCTGACGGACTGGTTGGACCGTTATCAGTTCCATCCGTGCGGGCCCTTAGCGAAGATCGCGAAAGCGATCCGGGTCCGAGAGCAAGCAATGCGCCAGACCATCGTGTCAAGGTTGTCGAACGGGAAGATGGAAGGGACGAACAACAAGATCAAGCTCATCAAACGCCGTGGTTATGGCTATCGAAACCTCGAACGATTCTTTTTAAGATTGCGCCTCGAGATCGGTCGTCAAAATAGCAACCACGAGTTATGGTGATGAGCCACAAAAATACAATAAAAGATAAATAATGTATTTATAAAATTTTATTTAACATTTTTTTACTTGGTGTTATAGTGATAGTGTTCGGAAAATAATATTACTAAAATTTAGGGGGAACTGAAATGAGAAAAGTATTTGCGTCTTCTTTATGTGCTTCTATGTTAATTATTGGTGGTGTATTCATTAATCCCGATGAGACACAAGCGTCCTCATCGAAGTCTACTAGCAGTGTTTCAAATCTAGAATTGATAGATTTAAACAATTTAGAGGACCTAGAAAAAACAGGTAATGTAACAGTTGAAGAAGTTACATATGATCAGTTTGTAACAGAAACTGCTGAACAGAAGGGTTTATCTAAAGAAGAAGTTAAAAGAATACACCCTAATCGTTCTAAATTATCAGGTACGACTCCATCCAGCTTTTCCACTAGAAGTAGTCTAGTATCAACTCAAGCTGTATCTTCAAATGTAAATAGAATGCATAGAGTTACAATTACACAAAATGTCGGAATCTCTTACAAACCTTCTGTACAAATTTTTATTTGGACATATAGCTCTGGATCATTTGTTCAGTACAAATACATAGAAGATGTTGGTATAATTCAGCCTAGCCAAACTAATTCAAAAAAATTCGATGGTGTAATTAAAGCTAAAATCACAGGAACTACTTCAGTTTGGTGGATGATTAATGGTGATTTTTATAATCACGGCAGTACAACGATTACTATTGGAGGTGAAGGTCCAGTTGCAGTTAAAGGTAAAACTGTAACAGCAACTTTTAGTGTTTCGAATTCAGATAATCATTATAGAGCTTGGGACAATAGTGGAACAAAATAATTCAAATATCTATTGATGAATTTCATAGCTCAGTATAATATCTCTCAATTAAATTCTCTAAACTTAAAGCGGGTTACGATAAAATTCAATCCGAAAAATATTTTAGAAAAATATTTTAGAATAATTTTTTTCTATACAAGGCTCATTATAAAATTTAGAATATTTTAAACAGAGGAGCGTTTTCCAAATTAGGAATGACGCTCCTCTGTTTTAGTGGCTTTGTAGTTACCCCACCTGGCATGCCACTTTTAAAGGGGGCATAGAGTCACATATTTCAGTTGTTTGGTAATAGATTTGTCAAGGTAGCTGTTAAAAATACCATTCAGCTCTCAATTTGAAGTATTCCTCGTAATGTTCCTGACTTGCTCAATGCCTCAATGGATTTTTTCTGCTCTTTGCGAATGTTTCTACTTTCTTGATTGTGAAAATTTAGATTGCTTGATAATTCGATTCTGCGGAGAAAAACTACTACGTCAGTTGACTTTTTACAACTCATTCATTACAAATAGAATTTCATGTCGGTTGATATTCCCGTGATGCTTCCCTAGTAAGTGAAATAACCTTATTTTCATGTAAGTTCTGAATTTAATGTACAAGATTCGGGCAGTATTGGGTTTCATTACGTTATGCAAACGTTTTTGTCCTTAATTGTTTGGATTCAACCTTTCGTTGAACACCTTTTTCATTCGCCAACAGTTCTACAGATCAGTCCACGCACTGTCTTTTGACGTTGCCCTTACGCTCCGTGCCTCCCGTCAGAAAGGGCCAGGAATATAGAGATGCGGCGGTGAGCCAGCAGCTCTTGTTATCGGGCCGTCAGGGGGGCAGCGGTGCGATGAGCGACTTCGCCATAGGGCGCTAGACGCTCACGCATGAGCCCGAATCACCATTCCTTCTCCCATGCCCCGTCTTCAGACATCCCCCAATCCTCGAACCGATACTTGATGAGCCAATGGACATGCATCACTTCATATTCGAATACACCCTGTGATAGCTCTGAGACGACGAAACTGACGTCCCCATCCGCCACCACCCATGTCCCATATAGATACACAATCTTGATCGGATGCTCTTCCGCATCCAGATAGATCACTACGCGAAAATAAGGCGAGTTCCGTCCCTCATCGAACCGGACGAACGGATCCAACCCTTCGAACGCATAGTCATCAAGTATCCCCTCGTCCATCACGTCTCACCCTTTCAGTCTTTATAGACCGATTCTCGATACTTATGTGATTCACGCCTCGTTAAAGACTCACGTGAGAAAAAATAAATGTATACACGTATACAAATCTACAAGTATACATGTATACATTTTGAAACAATCAGTTATGTACTTGAAGCGTGTTCGTATTAAAGAAGACCGTCATCTGTTTCAATCGTTCCCCTTCTTTCACTTCACAAAGGATATCCATGCTCACCAACTCGAAGGCCTCAGGATCGATGTCCATCCGTTCAGGAAGTCTTCTAAGTAATACCTCTTTCATCTCTTCAATCGTTTGCTGGCCCAATGTGTGACTCATTTGAATCATCCTCTCCTGTTGATAGCTCAACGATACCTTGAATCTGACCACTCGACATCTCGGCTTATTTCATATAAGCCCTGGGCTTGTTTGAAACAAGCCCAGGGCTTACGTAGGAAAAACGACGATTTTCACCAAACAAGCACTCATTTCTTCATCAATCCAAACATCTCAAATACACATTCATGAAAAGACAGAGCAACATGATTTCTTTATGCCTTTGACTTCTCACCAAATCATTTGTTTTCGCCACGCGAAAACATTCCTTTTCCCGGATCCGAATTCTGGATCCAGGCGAGAGCAAAGCGAGTCGCCGAATCCGTCAAAGAAAAACGTATGTTTTTCCTCCTTGCCCTTACCGGACGGAACAGGACCGGTTCACCGGCCCCGCTCCTTTCCATTCAACCCATGTAACCTCGCTGTTTCATGCTGACATATGACTCGTCCGCACCGAGGATGAGATGGTCGAGCACCGGGATGCCGATGAGGTCACCCGCTTCATGCAACCGTTCGGAGACGAGGATATCCTCCCGGCTCGGGCTCGGGTCCCCGCTCGGGTGTTGGTGACAGGCGATGATGCACGAGGCATTGTTCAAGATGGCGCATTTGAAGATTTCCCGCGGGTGGACGACGCTCGAATTGACGCTCCCGACGTGCGCCCGATGGACGCCGATGACCCGATTTTTCGTGTTCAACATGATGACGAGGAACACCTCACGGTCATCATCCCCGATGAACGATGCCCCGATTTGTCGGGCATTGTCGGGTGATTGGATGACGGCGTGCTTGAGGGCGACCATTTCCTCGCGAACCTCTTGTTTGATACGGATGACCTCGATGATTGACGATAGTTCCATGATGGTTTGTCCCCTTTCGGATAAGCTGTCCTCAGAACGAACACCGTTGTGCGTCCTGTTGACGGGAACGCAGCGAGCGTCGGGAGACGGTGCAAGGGCGACCGCAGGGAGAGCCTCAAAAAAATGCGTAGAGCAAACGAAGGACCAGGCTTCCGTAGCCAACGAGCGAAAAGCCTTGCTTTGAGCCAAAAGCGAAGGAAGACGGGCCGGAGGGCGCGTCATTTTTTTGACGTCCCTTGCACCGACGACCAGCGAGCTAGAGTACGGAAACAGGACGCACGGATCACAAATCTTTAAAAAGACTGTTCAAACGAGATAAACCGGGTATAAAATAGGAACAAACGTTCGTATTATTAGGAGGATGATTTTTATGACGATGTATCGCGACCGGGGTGAGCTGAAATGGATCCCATTTCTCATGCCCGAACACAGAGCCCTACTGACGAAATACTATAAAGAAATTCAAAAGATCGAGATGCCTGATATCGACGAACAGGTCCTATCGGTCTATGAAAACGTGCTGAATGACGCGATCTTCAGCGGGAATATGGTGGAGGTGAGATATGTGGAGGAGCGGGAGATGAAACGATTCAAGGGGTTCGTGCACCGCACGAACTACATGGAGCGGACCGTCGAGCTGGCCAATCAAAGGGACGGGATCATCCATGTGCCGTTCGAGGCAATCATTCACGTCGAACAATCGATAGACTAACGCCCTGGCGGTTGTTCGAAGTCTGTGTCACGAAAATTATTTCGTGACACAGACTTCCCTAAAAATGAAATAAAATCCTGATTAGCTCTCATTAACTTTATCATCAAAGAATAGCTCCCTAAAACATCAAGACATTATATATTTTTGTACTTCTTTAATTTTTTTCATCTTTTGTGAGAAAGTACATACTGACTCCTAAATAAATAAAGGGTATTCGGATTTCATGGTGGAAAAGGGCTTATAAATCACCCTTCTCCAAATTCTTAATAAGTGTGGAAAAATCGACACCAAAGTTGTCTGTAATGTCGTGATCATTCACTTCATACCAATTGAAAGTATCGTATAACATAGCTTTATTGAAAGCACTTGAATTAAATCGTGGCTTACGCTTTTTATGGAGCTTCTCATTGAAAAGGATTTTGGCTCGTAAGGCATCAAACGAGTAACCTCTACCCATTCGCTCTACCTGCCTAATAATGCTGTTAATTGACTCCGTATAAGCATTAGTGAGCCTTTTATCAAAGTAGTTGAATATTTCGACATGCCAGTTGTCTACGGCTCTCACGAGGTCTTTATATGCGTCTTTAGAGTTGCTGGACATACAACGGTGTCTCCATTGACTATAACGAAGATGACCTTCATCTGGATCAGGAGTATCCCATATCCAGTAAAACTCTTCTTTGAGTTCATAGGCTTCTTTTAAAGCAGGAAGATTACCTAACCAAGTATCTAAGAGGAATGATTCACGTTCATTTAGATCGTGTTTACGCTTTAGAAGGATAAACCTTTCACGCATAAGGGTACGTCTTTCTTTTTGGCTCATATGGGCTTTCAAAGACTTTCTGACGTTATCTAAGGCTTGATTAGCCATTCTAACTACATGAAACTTATCTACGACAACTTTAGCGTGTGGAAGGATAGTGTTCACTGCGTCTTTGTAGGGCTTCCACATATCCATTGTGACGTACTCAATGTAAGTCCTGTCACTGATTTCTGAAAGACGTTGGATGACTGTTTCCTTGTTACGGTTAGGCTTGATGTCATAAATAGTCCTGCGTTCAATATTAGTCAATACAAGCCGAGGTCTACGGATAATATGTATCTCGTCTATCCCAAGCCACTTAGGAGTTTCAAACTGGTATTCACGTTCTTTGAGTGCCACATAGTCCTTAAAAACGTTCCTAATGGTTTTCTCGTCAACACCAACGCTTTCTGCGACTTCTACAAAGGTCTTAGACATGGATTGCTCTTGAATGGACTTTAAAAGCCTTTTGGTCATACTACGCTTTTCATCTACAGATATTAGGCGTTCCCAGAAGGTAGATCCGCATTCACGACACTTGTATCGTCTACGGTTCAATTGTAAGCCCACTCGCTTTAAACGAATGGGCAAATCCATAATTAGTTGATTTCTTGAACTGTGTTTGTACAACTTGTCAAAACCACATTCAGGACAACGTTCAGGTGGTCCGACTGCTTCAACTTTAAACATCATATCGGTTTCATTTTCTTGTGGCGGTTCTATTGTTTTAATGTATGGTAGGGATAATAAGTCTGACATATTATTCATCCTTTATTACTCTGCGGTGTTAAGGTATCAATTATAGATTTGATGTCGAAATCATCAGTGTTAAATTATTTTTGTGACCACAAATGCACTTAGAAAATCCCTTAAAGCATTAGCTGGTTCACTTGAATAGGGAGTTGTAAAAAAGTTCCCTTAGCCTGCACAACAAGATAATTTCGAAATATCTTTATCGAACGTAAGTGCAGCTAATTTTAGCCCTTCAGCCATTGTTAAATATGGTGCTAGGGTTTCTGTTAAATCTTCTATCGTTAAGCCAAATTTAACAGCTAATGATGCTGCATAGATGACATCTCCTGCATTCTCAGATACAATATGAACCCCTAATACTTTTAGTGTTTCTGCATCTGCTACTAGTTTAAATACACCGGTTGTTTCACGGTTTACAATTGCTCTTGGAACAGCATCTAAAGGTAATACAGATGTCTTCACATCATACCCTTTCTCTTTTGCTTGTTCTTCTGTTAAACCAACCGTTGCAACCGTCGGATTCGTAAACGTAACAGCAGGAACTACCGATAAATCTATTTTTTTGTTTAATCCACCAATAGCATTATCAGTAATAATTCCACCTTCATAGGCTGCTACATATACAAATTGTGGTCCTAAAGTCACATCTCCTGCTGCATAAATCTTTTCATTACTTGTTTGACCAAAATCATTGATCAGGATTTCATTATTTTTTCCAGTTTCAACACCTGCTGCACTTAAATTTAAAGAATCCGTATTTGGTTTTCTTCCAGTGGCAACAAGTAACTGATCTGATTCAATGACTTCTCTACTGCCATTTACTGTTACGTAAACCCTTTTTATCTCTCCACTTTGTTCAACACGCTCAAAAGTTGCCCCTTTGACAAGGTTTATACCCTGTTCAATTAACGCTTTTTCAACTGACTCTGAAATCTCAGGATCATACTCCTTTAAAAGTCGCTCACTTCTTTGCATAAGCGTTATTTCTGAACCTAAATGATGAAATAGTTGTCCAAGCTCCATTCCAATGTATCCTGAACCAATTACAGTTAATCGTTTTGGTATTTTCTTTAACTCAAGAAGTGTTGTACTAGTTAAATAGTCCATTTTTTCAAGTCCTGAAATTTGGGGCAACGAAGGCGATGCACCTGTTGCAATTAAAAAGCGTTTTGCAGATAACTTTGCCCCATTGACCTCAACCGTACTAGCATCAACGAATTTTGCTTCACCTTTAATTAAATCAAAATTATATTCATCAATTAAATCCATATATTTTTGATTCCGAAGTTCGCTCACCAATTTATCCTTTTGCGTGATTAAACTAGCTAAATCCACTTCTCCAGCGGATGTTTGTAAACCTATAAACGGATTGTCTTTTGATAAATGATTGATTTCCCCTGCCCTAAGAAGAGTTTTTGACGGAACACAGCCAATATTCACACAGGTTCCCCCAACCGTTCCACGCTCAATCATTCCAACTTTTGCACCGTATTCTATAGCTTTAATTGCCGAAGAAAAGGCAGCAGCACCAGAACCAATAATAAGAAGGTCATAATTGTCTTCATTAATTAACGCCACGTTTTCTAGTGATGATACTTCTTCAATTTCTCCGGCTTGGTAATTTGCTTCATCAATCGCCTTTATTGCACTTTCAACCTCAATATCATCGGGCAGTTCAAATACTGCTTCACCACGACGATAACTAGACTCAATATTTTTAGCACCTATCTTTTCAAGTGCTGATTCTACGTGTTTTTCACAACTCGTACAAGTCATTCCTGAAATGTTTACCTTAAATTTATTCATAAAAAAGCTCCTTTCGTTAATTAATCTCTCATGTTAATGTTTCTATTATTGGACACGAATGTAATTGCTTTTCATCTGGACATCGTTGTTTTAAGTCGTCTAACATAGTTTCAATTCGTTTTAAATCCTCTATTTGTTTTTGCACTTCCTTTTGTTTTTTAGAAACAAATTCGAACATATCTTGACAACGAACTTCATCTTTATCTACAACACCAAGTAATTTATAAATCTCGCTTAAAGAAAAACCAAGTTCCTGTATTCGTTTAATAAACCCAACACGCTTAACGTCATCATATGAATATATCCGATAACCAGCTTCCGTTCGGTGAGGTTCTTGTAATAAATTTTTTCGCTCGTAATATCTGATCGTTTCTTTATTAACTCCACATTTATCTGCAAACTCACTAATGCGATAAATCATCTTATTTCACCCCATGAATATTATAAACCGTGTACCATAGTACACGGTCAAGTGAATTGGACTATTTTATTTTTTTCCCAAAGTATCACTCGTATGTGATTGATACTTTTATATAATACTATTGATTATCCTAACATCCCACCAGAAAATCCGATTTAAACACCAGTTGTTTTTAAACTATTAAGAAAGTAATTCCACTATATATTCCGAAGACCCTAAATAAACAAAAAGAATAACTGACTCAAGAATGATATGCTCCCCAATAGGTAGACAGATGAAATAACAAATCTGTTTATTCTATTGGGGAGTGTTTTTTTATGGCGAGAAGTCGGCATTCAATCGAACAAAAACTGGCTGCACTGCGCATGATGGAAGAAGAAACGCATACATGGAAGGAAATCATGGAGACTCATCACGTTTCTGAGAATACCCTCCGGGTGTGGAAAGTGAAATTCGATACCGGCGGGAGTGACGCATTGAAGGAATCGAAGACATGGAAACTGTACACCAAGGAACAGAAAATCGCGGCCGTCCGTGACTACCTCGACGGGGCCACCACGATGGAAGTCCTCTCCAACTATCAAATCAGTGATGGATCTGTTCTTCGAAAATGGATTAAGAAGTATACTAGTCATAGCGAGTTAACAGATTCGAGAAAAGGGATGGATCGAGCTATGACAAAAGGGAGAAAGACCACATTCGAGGAACGCATGGAGATAGTCAGGTATTGCCTGGACAACGGACGGAACTATCAACGGACGGCCGAGGTATTCGCCGTGTCGTACCAACAGGTCTATGGGTGGACGAAAAAATATGACGCCGACGGCGTGCACGGGCTCGAGGACCGGCGCGGACGGACGAAGCAAGAAGAGGAACTGACCAACGAGGAGAAGCTCGAACGTCGCATTCAACAGATCGAGCGGGAGAACGAGCGCCTTCGTGCCGAGAACCTGTTCCTAAAAAAGTTGGAGGAAATCGAGAGGAGAGGTTGATCAGCCAGATCAGGCTACAATTGCGATACATGGTCATCGAGGAAATGTCGACGACCGACACGTTCCCGGTCGTGCTCCTGTGCGAGATCGCGCAGGTCTCACGGGCCGCCTACTATAAATGGTTGAAGCGTACCGTCTCGGTACGCGAAGAAGAGAACTTGAGCCTATTGGAAGACATCCGCCTCCTCTACGACCAGGTGAACGGGACCTACGGTTATCGACGGATCACCATGACGGTCAATCGCAGACGACGCCAGCATGACCTGCCGGCATACAATGAGAAGCGCATCTATCGTCTCATGCGTATCCATGAGATCCGTTCGGTCATCCGCCAGAAGCGAAAACGGCACAAAAAGTCGTCACCTCAACATGTGGCAGAGAACGTATTAAACCGTGAATTCACAGCTGAAAAGCCGAATGAGAAATGGGTAACGGATGTGACAGAATTTAAATATGGCCTATCTAAGAAGGCCTATCTCAGTGTGATTCGTGATCTTTATGACGGATCCATTATTAGCTATGTGCTGGGACACTCTAATAATAATCAACTGGTATTTAAAACGCTTGACCAGGCAATCGTACGATTGCATCAAGAACACCCACTGATTCATAGTGATCGTGGATTCCAATACACCTCTAAGGCGTTCAAGCGTAAATTAGAGGCGGCAGGAATGACTCAAAGTATGTCACGGGTTGGTCGCTGTATTGATAATGGACCAATGGAATCTTTTTTCGGCACGTTAAAATGTGAAAAGTATTATTTACATAAGTATCAGACCTTTGAAGAACTTAACATTGCCATAAATGAGTACATCTATTTTTATAATCACGAAAGATACCAAAAACGATTAAACGGCCTCAGCCCTAAAGAATATAGAGCGAAAGCCGCTTAAATCACTTTTATTATTTCCACTGTCTACTTGACGGGGGGCAGTTCAGATTATTTTTTAATAATTTATTAAACTCAAAAGGGCACTAAACGTTTCGTTCTCTGCCATGATGTATACCCCTAATCCAACAAAGACTATAGGGATAATCCATCTTCCGTATTTCTCCAAAACTTCAGAAACATGTCTGAAGGAAGCTAAACGATATCCTACAAAACACCAGACAGCAACCATTATAAAGAAGATAATAACCGTAATTACCAGTTCATTCACACTTAAAGTTGTAAAATAAGGCACATAGATGCCGATATTGTCCCCGCCATTAGCGAATGTGATGAAGGCTACACTCATAAATAGTTTGTTAAATCTCCCTGAGTTTAAACTGGAGAGGATCGCACCTTCATCTTCATCTTCACCCTTAATAAACAGTTTAATCCCTAAATAGATCGGAATTAAACCAAGCAATCCAACCCATTTTTCTGGAATCAACATGACGCCAAAAGTTCCCAAAAGACTGATCAAAACCAGCAAGGCAAAACCTAAGTATTGCCCAATGACTATATCTTTAGGGTAGATCCGGTTACTCTTTGTCTGCGCGTTCATCTTTAAACCGCCAGTCGCTCTAGCCTGTGCATTTGCCTGAGAGAACAGCAGCATCAAAACAAAAATATCATCAATATTGGTTACTAAGAAAGCCCCAATTGCGGAAATAATAGTCAAAGCCACTTTTATCAACTCCATGGTAAGTTATTAAAACATTCACACGTATGTTTGAATGTTATGAATAGGTTCTCCCCTGCTTAGTGTAAATATACGGGAAGTAGCTCCCCTATCCAGTGAAGAGCAAAATATAGCAATATCCCTACAAAAAAGAAAAGAATAACGACTCTGTCTTCAGTGGCACTAACAACAGGCAGCAAGTCAACGGTAGATATGTATAGAAATATTCCTGCTGTAATGGAAAGAGCTATCGCGAGGATGCTGCTATCTACCATAAAAAATTGTGTTAGAGACACGGCTGCGATCGCGCCTGTTATCGTTGATAGACCCAATAAGAAAGATGCTCCTATCGCCTTCTTCTTGCTTTCAAAGCTTGCAAATACGATGGAAGAAATCGTTAAACCATCCGGAATTTTATGTATTAATACAGCAATCAATACAACAAATCCTATTCTCTCGTCTATTTTGAAACTGGCTACAATAGAGACACCATCAAAAAACGTGTGAACCAGCATGCCCAATAAAGCACTAAAGGTTGTGCTTTGAGAATGAGAATGTTTATGAGTCTCTTCTCCGAAATGAAAATGGGGTGCAAGAAACTGCTGGAACAAAAAGATCAAACCAAATCCAATAACAATATATAGGGCACTGGATTCCTGAATTTCTAATGCTTCTGGTATTAAATCCATAATCGCAATAGCGAAAAGTATCCCGGCGCTCAGCGCCATTAAGCCATTTAAGCCCCTTCTAGACCAATTTTTTTTAAGAAAGATCACAAAGCCACCCAGGACATTTGCGAAAGCCGCAGTTAGGACGTAAAACAAAATGTCCATTAATTCCCCCACTCCATTAAATGAAAAGTTTAACCTGCACTTATGAAAAGTGCAGGTCTGCTGCATTCACATTATTTCTTTTTATTCAGCATGTGAATGGCGTGCCCCATCACACCTTCCGCCGCTTCCATCAATGGCTCAGGCAACGTTGGATGGGCATGGATTGTAAGGCTTAGATCTTCGGCAGTTGCTCCAGATTCAATGGCAAAAACTGCTTCAGCAATAAGCGACGATACTTCTGGTCCTACCATCTGTGCGCCTAACACCCTTTTGCTGTTCTTCTCGGCTACAATCTGCACAAAGCCATCTGCATCTGAAACAGATAATGCCCTTCCGTTCGCTTGGAATGGAAAACGGCTGGAAACCGTTTCGTATCCCTGTTCTTTTGCTTCTTTCTCTGTTAATCCTGTGTAGGCAACTTCAGGATCACTGAAGATAACAAAAGGCATGGCTTGAAAATCAATGATGCTGTTTTGTCCGCTAATCACTTCTGCAGCTACTTTTCCTTCGTAGCTAGCTTTATGGGCAAGGAGGTATCCGCCAGCACAGTCACCTATTGCATAAACATGCTCCACGTTTGTCTGGCATTTCTCATTTATCTTAATAAAACCACGCTCGTCTAATTCTACTCCGATATTTTCCAACCCAATTTTCCCTGTGTTCGGCTTTCTTCCTATAGAAACTAAGCAATAATCTCCGTTAACCACTTCCTCCTTGCCATCAACCTGTACACGAACTTTTACTTCATCCCCTGTGTTTTCTCCGCCTTGGACCAGAGCATTGGTTACAACTGTGATACCTAGTTCTTTTAGATGCCGTTTTACCACATTTGTAAGCATAGGATCGGTACCTGGAAGAATCGTGTTGGACCCTTCGAGAATGGTCACTTTTGATCCGAATTTGGCATAAGCAGTGCCCAGCTCCAAACCAATATAACCACCGCCTACCACAACTAAATGTTTTGGTACTTCCTGCAGCACCAATGCCTCAGTGGAAGAAATGATTCTTTTTTTATCAAATGGCATACTTTTTAGTTCGAAAGGCAAAGATCCTATCGCAAGGATTAAATCTTTGTAGGAATATACTTGTTCTTCGTTATTCATTTTGATTTTAGCCGTATAGGGTTTAGTAAGATAGGCTTCTCCACTGATTACCTCTACTCCATTGCCTTTCAGTAAGGTCTTAACCCCGCTGGTTAACTTATTCACGATGCCGTCTTTCCACTTTACTACTTCCGGCATATCTACTTGAACTTCACCAGAAACCTTGATGCCCATTGCACTGGCGTGTTGAATATGTTTTACCCGCTCAGACGCACTAATAAGAGCTTTTGATGGGATACACCCCCGGTTAAGGCAAACGCCCCCTAGTTCTGCTTTATCTACCAGAACCACTTTTTTCCCCAACTGGGCCGCCCGTATGGCCGCCACATAACCTCCAGATCCTGCTCCTATTACTAACAAATCGACATCTTTTGTCATTTTAGCTTCCTCCTCCGGTGATTTCAGAATGAAATAAACGAACGGTCTTTCACGAAAAAACAGAACCGTTTTCGTGCAATATGTAATCCTAAAACTGCTGTGAACCAACCTGTAACGTATACCCGTTTTTAATCATTTTTAATGTAACTAACCCCCAAATTTCTATACATGGTAAGAAAAAGGGCTTTCCAGACAACCAGAAAGCCCTTTTCCCTTTTATTCCTTGACCCGCATAAGCCGCATACTATTTAACGCTACCAGAAGAGTTGCCCCCATGTCTGAAAGGATGGCAATCCAAAGTGTTAACCAGCCCGGTATGACCAATAGCAAGGCAATAAATTTAATGGCAATTGCAAAGGTGATGTTAGCTTTGATGATATTTAGGGATTTACGGCTTAGTTTCACAGTGAATGGAAGTTTTCTTAAATCATCTCCCATTAAAGCAACGTCTGCCGTTTCCAGTGCTGTATCTGTACCAGCTCCACCCATTGCAATCCCAACTGTTGAGGCCGCCAATGCAGGTGCATCATTGACCCCATCTCCTACCATTGCTACGTTGCCATACTCGGATCTCAATTGTTTAATATAGTTTAATTTGTCCTCTGGCATCAGTTCTGCCTGAATATCCGATACGCCAACATGGCCGCCGATCGCATTCGCGGTACCTTGGTTATCGCCTGTAAGCATAATGGTCTTTTTGATGCCAAGTTGATGCAATTTCTGAATAACGTCTTTACTTGATTCACGTACTTCATCCGCTACCGCAATCACAGCAAGTATTTCTTTTTCAGTTCCGACCACCATAGCTGTCTTGCCTTGGTTTTGAAGAGTAGTAACATTTTGCTCTAAGTCTTTATCGAAATCATTAGTCAATAATTCCTTAAAGAGTTTCGGGCTACCGATGTAATAAGTCGTCCCGTTTACGATACCCTTTATACCCTTTCCTGTGATAGAAGAGAAATCCTCTACCTGTACGTCAGAATAATTAATGTTCTCCGCTTCTGCTTTTTTCATGATGGCTGAAGCAAGAGGATGCTGGGAACGATATTCTAATGCAGTAATGATGGACAGCAATTCTTTTTCATTTGCCTGCTTGTTCAACACATTAAAATCAGTTACCACTGGGACACCTTTTGTTAGTGTGCCCGTTTTATCAAATGCAATGGCCTTTAAGGCACCCATTTCTTCTAGATAAATACCGCCTTTTATAAGAACGCCCTTTTTCGCTGCATTCCCGATTGCTGAAACAATGGAAATCGGAGTGGAAATAACCAATGCACAAGGACAGCCGACAACAAGAACAGCTAATCCTTGATAAATCCATGTTTCCCAACTGCCATCAAAGAATAATGGAGGGACTATAGCAACTAATGCTGCAATGATCATAATAATCGGTGTGTAATATTTTGCGAATTTATCAACAAATGCTTGCGAAGGAGCACGTTCCCCTTGTGCTTCCTCTACAAGATGAATAATTTTAGAAATTGTTGTATCTTCTACAAGTTTCGTTATTTCTACTTCAAGTAATCCTTCTTCATTTAAGGTACCTGCAAACACTTCATCATCAACCGTTTTCGCAACAGGAACAGACTCGCCCGTAATGGCCGCCTGGTTAACAGCCGAATAGCCGCTTACTACAGTCCCGTCCATGGCAATCTTCTGGCCGGGTTTCACGATCATAATATCACCAATGGCAATGTCATCCACATGGATCATCATTTCTTGCCCATTTCGTCTAACGAGTGCCTCTTTTGGTGCAATATCCATTAATGAACGAATCGATTGTCTTGCTTTATCCATAGAGAATCGTTCAAGAGCTTCACTGATCGCAAAGAGAATGACAACAATGGCCACTTCTCCCCATTCCCCAATGATAGCACCACCTATAACAGCCACTGTCATAAGGGTTTTCATATCAAATTCAAAACGTAGTAAGTTTTGCAAACCAACTTTAAAAAGTGATAATCCTCCGATAAACATGGATGCTAAAAACAATAAGGTAGTAACAATGTTCTCTTCTCCATTCACATACGAGGAAAGATAACCAAAGGCAATCAATAAGGAAGCATAAAGTAGAGTACTATGCTTTTTATAAAACGGCACTTTATCTTCTTTCGTATCTTCTTTTACCTCTTGTGATGCTTGGCGAGCAGATTTTTCAGGTGTCACTTTGAGATTCTCAAATGCACCTGCTTTTTCTAGTTCTTCTATCGTTGCATTACCATAAACAACAATTTTAGATGCACCAAAATTTACTTTTGCATCCTCAACTCCAGATAGCTGTTTTACATTTTTTTCGAATTTACCCGCGCAGTTTGCGCAAGTAAAACCTTGTACACGATAGGCCTTCATTTCTTGTTCAGATGTTATTGCCTTTTGATCAGACATTGACATTCACTTCTTTCTTATGTTCTAGTACAATCATCATTATTTGTCTAATATGTTCATCGTCTAACGAATAAAACGCTAGTTTTCCTTCTTTTCTATATCTTACAATCCCCTGCTTATGAAGGGTCCTTAAATGATGAGAAGCATTTGCCACCGTAATACCAATAATATTTGCTATATCACACACACATAACTCTTCATCTTGACACAAAGCATAGGTAATCTTTGCCCTATTTTCATCCGCAATTGCTTTTAACATTTGGGCAACACTAACAATATCGATTGTTTTTAAATCACCTTGTATTCGATTGACCTTTTCCTCGTCATAACAAAAAATTTCACAAGTATCTTTCTTATTCACATTATCACCCCATTGATATTCAAGTGTTCACTTGAATATAGTATATACCTTTCCTTGGTTAATATTCAAGTGAATATTTGAATGAAAAACATAAAATGATTTTTCTAATAGTAATTCCCGTTAACGAAGGTTAAACAGATAATTTTGTTCGTTTTTTCACATTATGATAAAAGGGCTATTCCAAGCCCTTTTTATTTGTTTCTAATGTCCAGAAACTCATCTTTTTATCAACTTTTAAATTACTGTATAGACGAACGAAAAATAATTAGTTGCATAATTCGTTATATGTGGCTTCGCTAATCTCGTCATATCCATAGTCACAAAAATATTCGTATGATTCCACTTTCTTCTTGCATCTTCTGTCACAAGTGAATGACAATGATCTTCGACATTTTAAACTCATCTATGACCACGCAGCTGCTCTCGAACCTAAATTTACTACACTTTACGCTTGTGACCCTATTATCAATCGATCGGTGATCCAGTCTTTCAACAACTTCCCCCTCAAAAACGTGAGGCTGCTCTCTTGGCGAGGCTAAGCGACGACCCGGAATTCGTATTGTTTTACACGAGTACACATTCCTGGGTGTGTTGATGCAATGTTCGTTCAGTTTTGGAGGTATCGGACATACTCAAATCTCATTGAACCCATATAGCAATACGTTAAAAGAACTGTTAGAAGAGTCCCGGTTGTTGGAAGAATCTTTGATGAGTTTATCGAGTCCTTCTTAACCTTACGCTCGTACCGCCTAATCTCGATAATTACCTCTCCTGATCAATCTAGATTTTTGTATACAAAAAAATGATATATGGTCATATATAATCAAAAGCGACGACAATACTTTGAGATGTGTATATTTCTAAAGGGACAGAGTGCTTTCCAGACAATCGATTCGACTCCACTTTGATGGATATATAAAAGAGTGTATACATTTCGACGTCGAAACGTGTACACTCTCTTTTGTTGTCGAGTCATGGCATGTCGTGACTCAATCATGTATATTTTTGTATGTACATCGCATCATCTGCGACCAAAATCAGTGTCTCTAGTGAGTCCCCGTCTGTCGGATAAGCAGCTTCTCCAATTGAAGCATCGAGCGTCACCGGCACATCTCCGATTGAGAGCTCGTATTTAAATGTCGCTTTCTTGAAGTCCAAAGGATAAGGCGAAAGGATCACGAACTCATCTCCGCCGATGCGACCGAGTACTCTTTCGCATACAACTGCTTAATTTCCCACTCTAACGCAGAACGGAAGTTCATCCCTTTTCGCGCACGTTCGACCGCAAAATTAATGTGATCACCTAGTCCAAGGAGAGCCATGTTGTTGACCGTATTCCCTACTTCAGTTTCATAAAGTTGGAGAATATCGCCGGCCAATTCGATGTCCTTCACATCGATTCGTTGTAGAAGTGCTTCCAGCTCATGCACAGATGCCTGTTGTTCTAGTACAAACTTTTGTGTGATTTTGACATCTCTCAAGGTGTCTCCCTCTCGAATACCGAACCAATGCCACTTCCAGTCACTATTTCTTCAACATTATTATCATTTTCAATCAAAACGACATTATTGTTAAAAACTTTCACAACTTTCATATTAGGTCCCTCTCTTTTAGGTGCTTGTCCACACAAAAAGGCATAACCTAAAAAAAGCGGTACACTCAGAATAACGTGTGCAAGCTCTTAGGTTATGCCTGAATAAACAGTTACGTTCCATCGACTACAAGATAGCATGTGACCGAAAGCGCTATCAACGACTTTTTTCGTAGTTCGACGTTTTGATCAATTTATCTGAATTGAGCCCTGTTTTATGCACAGTTTAAGCATGCATGTTAAGCACTCGTTTGAATGTGGCTACCTAATGAAACTTCTGCTTTCCATGTCCATCTTTCAGGATACAATGCGATTTTCAGCAGCGACAGATACCGCTAGCTCTTGATTCTTGATAAACTTAATGAGAAATGAGATGACTTATAATGATTAAAATAATTGACAATCAGAAACTCGAATTACAATACAAAAAGGGATTTGGAGCATGGACATATCACATTAGACTTCCTGGAACAGCCGGTATTAAAGGGAAATGGGGATACCTAAAAGTATCTGGGACCATTGATGATTTTGAAATAAAAAACATTAATTTAGCTCCAAGAAAAAATGAAGACAAGATTATCTCCATCAATCATGAAATCAGAGATGCGATCGGTAAAAGTGGTGGGGATATGGTGATGGTCACTTTATATCTGCATGATTAGCTGACTAAACAGATAAGTAGATTGAATTCCTAGGTTAGACAAAAAATCCGAAAATCCCTCCTCTGACGGTTAATCTTATGTTTTTATCCTATTTATAGGGTTTACTGAACCGATATAATCTTTCGTGACATCATTTATTTAGGGGAAAGAACCTGGAGGACGCTTATTTCTCCAGCACCTCGTTAAAGATTTTCATTGAACATCTGCAGCTGGTTGTGCTTTTTGTTTATAACACTGCCGTTAAAACCCTTAACTGCTCTTCACTAGCTTCATAAAAGCCGTTCGTAAAAGTACACTTTTACAGTCAAACGAGGAAGACGGACGCTAATCAGCATCCGTCTTCCTCTTTATATTTTGCTATTGTAATTACTACCGATAATTCCTCATATGTTAACTATAAAAATATATTTAATTATCCAAAGTCTTCAAACCTCCGTTTGACTTTAACCTAATACAAAACTGTGCCCCCAAGGTTAAAGAAAATTCAACTTTTGGGAGGCAGCACTTTTCGTGTACGACAATTAAACACGGTGTTAAACAGCTCTATTTCTTAGTTTCAATGTCATCGCATTGATAGCCACGATAACCGTGGACACGGACATCAGAACTGCTCCTGCGGCAGGAGCCAACGTAATCCCAATGGAGGCTAGAACACCCGCCGCTATGGGAATGGCAATAAAGTTATAACCGGCTCCCCACACGAGGTTCTGTTTCATTTTACTGGTTGTTTTATTGGCCAATTCGATAAAGGATTCAATATCGCCTGGATCTGACTGAGTCAAAATCACATCAGCGGAATCGATGGCGACTTGAGTTCCGGCACCGACTGCTATCCCAACGTCTGCTATTGCAAGGGATGGTGCATCGTTGACGCCATCGCCGACCATGATAACCGTTTGTCCATTATTTTTCAGTGATTCCACTAAATGATATTTATCTTGCGGTGATTGATTGGCTCTGTATTCAATGCCCAGTTCCTCTGCTACTCCTTGGGCAGCCGTTTCATTGTCACCTGTAGCCATAATCGGTTTTATATTGTAATGCTTCAATGCCTGTATCAGCGTTCTGCTCGTTTCTTTCAATTCATCGCCTAATGCGACCGTACCGATCGGATTCCCGTCCTCAACTAGTATACTTAATGTTGCCCCTTTGGGAACATCCACCGCTACATCTCTTCCAAGTGCCTTTTGGCTGATCAATTCGTATTTGCGGCCATTGGCGTTTCCTTCTATACCCGCACCCGACACAACATCAATCGAATCAAAGTGGACAGGCTGAATCCCTTGTTTCTCAGCGTATTGGACGATTGACTGGGCGATTGGGTGGCTGGACCCGCCTTCAATCCCTGCCATTAACGCCGCGATTTCGGCTTCGGTATGTTGACCATCCAGTGTTTCCATGTTCAAAACTTTAAATTCGCCAGTAGTCAATGTACCCGTTTTATCCAGTATCATTACATCAGCCTTAGTTGCCAGCTCCAATGCTTCGCGGTCTTTCACCAACAGCCCGCGGCTTGCACCTAAACTGGTGCTTCGTGCAATAACCAGCGGAATGGCAAGGCCGAGAGCGTGTGGACATGCAATGACTAATGTCGTAACCGTAAAAAGAACAGCGGTTTGAATGTCAGCAATGTACAGCCAAACGACAAAAGCGAGGAAAGCCGCCACAATGGCGATATAAAACAGCCAGCCGGCTACTTTTTGAGCCAGATTTTCAGCTCTTGAAGGTTGATCCTGCGCCTGGCTTATCAGGGTTTGTACTTGGGAAATGAACGATTGGTCGCCGGTTTCCTGTACTTCAAGATATAAGATGCCTGCACCGTTCGTGGAACCGCCGATCACTTTGTCTCCGGCTCCTTTTTCAATGGGTTTAGATTCCCCCGTCAGCAAAGCTTCATTGATCCGCGAGGTGCCTCTTTTGATGATGCCATCGGCAGGGACGTTTTCTCCGGCCTGAACCCGTACAAGGTCTCCGACTTTCAGCTCATTTACGGGACGCGTCTCGATCGAATCATCTTCCAATACCACATGTGCATCTTTCGGCACCAATTCGGCGAGCGATTTTTGCGCGTCTCCTGCTTCTCCGATAGCCTTCATTTCGATCCAGTGTCCAAGGAGCATGATCAACAGCAAGGACGCGAATTCAAAGAAGAAATCCATGATGTGATCGCCGGTTACGTAGCGTGCCAGCACGGCGTAAATGCTGTACAAATAGGAAACGGATATCCCTAATGAAATAAGGGCCATCATGCCCGGTGCTTTTTCCTTAAATTCAGCGATTGCACCTTGATAGAAGGGTTTTCCGCCATAAACCAATAAGATAGTTGCTAATACAGCGACCACAATATCCGAGTATGGAAAAGTAAATTGGAAAGGAAGCCGAACGTCCATCATCGGCGACAATAATAGAATGACAATGCCCAAGGGCAGCGACTTCAGGAAAATTTCTTTGAAATTCCCATGATGGTGATGTCCATGGTCACTATGATCGTGGCCACCATGATTGTGATGGGCATGATCATCATGAATTTTGGCAGGATTGCTGTCGTCTTGAATGCCTTCTTTCACTTGGTCTTCATGGTACGAATGCCCAACATGTTTGGAATGATCCATTTTACTGTGATCTACCTGTTCGTCTTGATGGTGGTGATGGTCTTTATCATTTTTAGCCATTCAGTGCGCCTCCTCCAAACTAGTGGTTCTTATCCTATTTAACCCTATTTACATTCTTAACATTCACAAAGTTCTTGACGAATATACCACGCGGGGGTATATTTCATTTAAAAGTAAAGTGTGCTGTGAAAGCACCCTTATACGACGTCATACCCTTGTTCTTCAATCGCTTTCTGAATTTCGTTTAATGATGTCTTGGCAGTATCATAGTCTACTGCCACTTCGCCTTTTTTAAGATCAACTGTCACAGATGAAATCCCTTCGAGTTCACCGACGCCCGTTTCAACCGAGTTTGCACAGTGGCCGCAGGACATACCTTGTACTTTTAATGTTTCAATCATTATTATTCCTCCTAAAGTAATATTTCCTTAAACTTAACATACCCCGATAGGGTATATCAAGTGTTTAGTATCATTTTACTTTATCGCTGTTTCCATGACTCTAATTTAGAAGTTCACAATGACCCCCCAAAAAAACCGCACCATTGATTTTAATATTTGATTACTTGTCTATAAAATGTGCAGTTTCTATGGAGTTTCGGTATTTCTGTTTAGTTTGGAAAGGAGAGGGAAATCCAGTAAATGAAGCAAAAATAAGAAATGGAGGTTTTAACTTGGCTCATGAACAACATCAGGAATTGATTCGGGCATTACATGATTGTGCAGCGGAATGTAACCATTGTTTTGACGCTTGTCTGCAGGAAGACGATGTGAAGATGCTAGCACAGTGCATTCGATTAGACCGGGAATGCGCGGACATTTGTGCATTTTTGGAACATGCCATTACTCACAATTCACCGTTCGTTTCCGAACTGGCAGCCGTTTGCGCAACCATTTGCGAAGCTTGCGCAGAGGAATGTGAGAAGCACGCCGATCATCATGAACATTGCAGACGCTGTGCGGAAGCTTGCCGTAGATGTGCAGAAGCTTGCCGTAACGCCGCATAACCTTACTCAAAAAGGCCCGTCGGAAATATGAACTGCTCCCTGTCAAGTAGACAGGGCAAATAATGAAAACCAGCCTAGGCGGCTTGAGTCCTGTATTCGACAGGGCTCAAGCCGTTTAGTCGTTTCTGGAAACGATCATGGTTGTAGAACGATATGTAGGCCTCGATGGCTGATGTGAGTTCGCTGTAGGCCTGGAACTCACGCAAATAGTACATCTCGACTTTCAGGGTACCCCAAAAACCCTCAATCGGGGCGTTGTCGAGACAACGTCCGACCCGGGACATGCTGTGGGTCAGCCCCGCGTCTTCCACCATGCGTTTGAACCCTCTCGAGGTATATTGGAACCCTCGGTCGCTATGGATCATCGGACTCGCTCCTGAACGGAGCCCCGCGATGGCTGGGATCATCGTCTGGAAGACGAGCGCGTTGTTGTTGGATTTCCCGATGCGATAGGCGACGATCGAGCCGTCATAGAGGTCGATGATCGCGCTCAGATACGCCTTCTTCCCGGCGCCATATTTGAACTCGGTGACGTCGGTGCACCACTTCTCGTCCGGTCGGGACGCGCTGAATTCCCGGTTCATCAGGTTCTCGGCCACATGTTGCGGTGACGATTTCTTATGCCGCTTTCGTTTCTGGCGGATGACCGAACGGATCTCATGGATGCGCATGAGACGATAGATCCGCTTCTCATTGTATGCCGGCAGGCCATGTTGACGTCGTCTGCGGTTGATTGTCATGGTGAGCCGTCGATAGCCGTAGGTCCCGTTCACCTGGTCATAGAGGAGACGGATGTCCTCCAGTAAGCCCAAGTTCTCCTCCTCGCGTACCGAGACGGTACGCTTCAACCATTTGTAGTAGGCGGCCCGTGAGACCTGCGCGATTTCACACAGGAGCACGACCGGGAACGTGTCGGTCGTCGACATTTCCTCGATCGCCATGTAACGTAATTGTAGCCGGATTTGGCTGATCAACCTCTCCTCTCGATCTCCTCTAACTTTTTTAGGAACAGGTTCTCGGCCCGCAGGCGCTCGTTCTCCCGCTCGATCTGTTGGATGCGACGTTCGAGCTTCTCTTCGTTGGTCAGTTCCTCTTCTTGCTTCGTCCGTCCGCGCCGGTCCTCGAGCCCGTGCACGCCGTCGGCGTCATATTTTTTCGTCCAGCCGTAGACCTGGTGGTACGACACGGCGAATATCTCGGCCGTCTGTTGATAGTTCCGTCCATTGTCCAGGCAATACCTGACGATCTCCATGCGTTCCTCGAATGTGGTCTTTCTCCCTTTTGTCATAGCTCGATCCATCCCTTTTCTCGAATCTGTTAACTCGCTATGACTAGTATACTTCTTGATCCACCGATATAGAACCGAACGACTACTGATTTGATGTCTGGAGAGGACTTCCACCATGGTGACCCCATCGAGATAGTCACGTACGGCCGCTATTTTCTGTTCCTTTGTGTACAGTTTCCATGTCCTCGACTCCTTCAAGGCGTCGATTCCGCCGGTCTCGAATTTCACTTTCCACACCCGGAGGGTATGCTCAGAGACGTCATGGGCCTCCTCGATTTCCTTCCACGTATATGTTTCTTCTTCCATCATCCGTAGTGCACTCAGTTTTTGTTCGATTGAATGCCGACTTCTCGCCATAAAAAACACTCCCCAATCAGATAAACAGATTTGTTATTTCATCTGTCTACCTATTGGGGAGCATATCAATATTTTCCGACGGACCTTTTCTTTTATCAAGCATCATTCTGCTTCATGGATCCATTTGTAGCCGATTCCCCAAACCGTGAGAAAATGATCATCGACCGGAAAACCGGACTGGCGGATTTTTTCCCGAACATTTCGCACATGCGAATCGATGGTCCGCCCTTCCGTCTCTGAGTCGAATCCCCAAATTAACTGGATCAGCTGCTCCCTCGTAAACACTTTGTCGGCATTCTTCATCAGGTGGCCCACCATCAGAAATTCTTTTGGCGTCAATTTGATGATATGTTTGCCGTACGTAAGTTCAAACCGGTCTTTGTCCCACACCAAACCGTCCACTTCAATGGTATTTTTCGGAGTTCTCCTGCGAAGCAGCGCCCCCATCCGGGCCAGCAACTCATCTTCATTAAACGGCTTTGTGATGTAATCATCCGCCCCGATATTCAATCCCTTAACAATATCCTCCTGTTGTTCCCGCGCCGTCAGCATAATGATTGGCACATCCGAAAATTTCCGGATTTCGCGGCACAGTTCCCAGCCATCCATTTCCGGCATCATGATATCCAGTAAGACGAGATCGAAAGGTTCCGATTCCAAATAGTCGAAGGCTTCATGAGCTCCCAGTGCTTTTTTACAGAGGCACTGATGCGGCTTCAAATATAAAGCCACTAAATCCAGCATTCGTTGTTCATCATCAACCAACAGCACTTTCTGCAAGCGAATCCCCCCTTTTCAATTCTATCAGGACGGTTGTCCCTTGTCCGTACTCACTTTGAAGCGTCATGAGACCACCGTGCGATTCGACGATTTCTTTCGCAATCGCCAGGCCAAGACCGCTTCCTCCGTACTGTCTGGATCTGGATTGGATTGTCAACACTTAACTAGACATTTTTTAAGAGGTCTCTTTTTTTATATTCTTTCGGTGTCAGGTAACCTAATGTCCCATGGATTCTGATGTGATTGAACCAATGTATGTAATCACGTAATTCACGGTCGAGAACCGTCAGATTCAGGAAAGTCTGCTTCTTGACGAACTCGATTTTGAGAACCTTGTACGTCGCCTCTGACACTGCGTTGTCGTAAGGACACCCCTTGTCACTGAGCGAACGACGGATCCCGAAGCTGCGCAACGTGTCGCTCACGAGTTTGTTGTTGAATTCGCTCCCACGGTCGGTGTGAAACATGCCTACCCGACGGAGATCAGCTGGAATTGTTGCGATCGCCCGGGCCACCAGGTCCGCATCCTTGCGTTCGCCGACGCTATGTCCGATGATTTCCCGATTGAACAGGTCGACAAATACACAGACATAGTTCCATTTGTTTTGGACCCTGACGTATGTCAAATCGCTCACGATGACCGACAGTTCCTTTTCCTGACGGAACTCACGATTCAGCTCGTTTTTCACCGTGGACTCGTTAGGATTGCTTCGTTTCGGTTTGAATTGTGCGACGGTGTAGGAGGACACGAGCCCCTGCTCATTCATGATGCGTCCGATGCGTCGGCGTGACACACGCTTCCCTATACGCTGTAGCTCGACCTTGATCTTGCGCGTCCCATAATTGTCACGACTGCGGCGGAAGATCTCGATGACATCACCGGTCACATCGTCGACCGCCGGTCGCCTCTTGGATTCGTAGTAGAAGGTACTTCTTGACAGTTTCAGGACTTTACACATTGCTGATACCGAGTATTTGTGCATATTGTTCTTGATGACAGTTACTTTCGTCCTATGATCAGCGTGGCTTGCTTTAAAATGTCATTCTCCATCTCGAGTTGCCTCACTTGCTTGCGCAGGTCACGGAGTTCACGGGCCTCGTCGCTCAGGTTGTCCTCTGCCTTGAACGAACCGGTCGCACGGCTCTGGTTGATCCAACGTCCCAGTGCTGATGGTGTCAAATCGTACTCGCGAACGATATCGATCCTCGGCTTCCCGTTAAGATAGAGCTGGACGACCTGTTCTTTGAATTCATCTGTGTAAACGCGGTGCGCTCTCTTTGTCATGTTTGATGTTCTCCTCATGTTCATAATTTGTTTCAGTCTAATCGACCTCTTCATTTATGTCCAATTGAGTGTAGCCCATCCAAGTTTATGCATCAATTCTGCGAATTCATCTGCCTTCTTATACCTCTCTTCATGGGATGGAAGACTCTCCATGCCGTGATTCCATGCTTCTTCATCTCTCATAGACGTCACTAGGTTCCAACCCACTCTTCCATTTGTAATATGTTCTAGGCTCAACAACTGTCTTGAGGCTGTAAAAGGATTTGAAAAAGTACTCGAGATGGTTGAGACGAGCCCTACATATTTTGTCACCTGAGAAATAGCTGTCAAATTGATTAATGGGTCGAACCAAAATGCCGGTATTTCATTTGGTTCTTGTGCCAGGAAAGATTGACTGTCTGCGAAGAAGACAGCGTCAAAGCATCCTTTTTCAGCTAACTGCGCCAAGGATTGATAATATTCTATCTCCCCTACCCGGTTAACACTTGAGTTCGGCATCAACCACGCAGCCTGATGATGTCCACACCCATAAACCAAAACCCCTATATTAAGTTGATTCTTTTGAATAACCGTCATTACTCTTCCCCCTAAGACTAGACCAATATATTATGCCTTCCTATCTTACATATGGAGGTAATAATACATTTAGTTCATCGTTAGTCCACCATCTACTGTGAAATTTTGCCCTGTGATACCTTCCGCCTCTTTAGATGACAGATAAACGACCAAATGGGCCACCTGTTCCGGAGTTGTCACTTTTCTCAAAGGTGTAGAATTAGCAATCAGTTCAAAGACCTCTTGAGACGTTACTGAACTGGCATCAGTCACTTTCAACAAACCACCTGATACGACATTTGCTTTAATTCCGTATTGTCCCAGTTCAGAGGCTATATTGCGTGTAAAACCTATAAGTCCTGCTTTTGCGGTTGTATACTCGTGGTAGGGGACAACTGGATTTTGGTAGAGATTCGTACCAATACTGATGATACTTCCGTTTTGTCTCTCCATGAATTGGGGTAAGACACTTTGAATCGCATTGAAGGCCCCTTTTAATGTTCCATCCAGCTGTCTTTGATAATCTTTCCATGAAAGATCTATAAAAGACTTTTGCTGTATCGGATCGAATTTGAAGTCTACCAATGCATTATTGACCACCACATCAATTTGACCAAAATAGTTGGTCGCCACTTTCACCATCTCATCCACTTCTTGGCGATTTGTCACATCAGCGTATAGAGCTATAGCATTTTGTTCACCGAGCTCCGAAACAAGTCCTTCTGCCTTCTCTTTACTTTTGTAATAGTTAATCACTACATTAAACCCTTTTTCAACTAAAGCTTTTGCTATCGTAGCACCAAGACCCTTGCTACTTCCTGTCACCAAAACTGTTCTTTTCACGTCACCACTCCTATACTTTTAGTTGCAATCGCAAGTACAAATCAAAAAGTGAAAGATATTACCCCTGCACTGCCTTTAGTCTTTCCAATAAATCTAATTCTTCCGTACCAACTTTAAATGAATGTCTTTCTGAATAGTACTATCGGTTTGGATTGTCAACACTTAACTAGACATTTTTTAAGAGGTCTCTTTTTTTATATTCTTTCGGTGTCAGGTAACCTAATGTCCCATGGATTCTGATGTGATTGAACCAATGTATGTAATCACGTAATTCACGGTCGAGAACTGTCAGATTCGGGAAAGTCTGCTTCTTGACGAACTCGATTTTGAGGACCTTGTACGTCGCCTCTGACACTGCGTTGTCGTAAGGACAGCCCTTGTCACTGAGCGAACGACGGATCCCGAAGCTGCGCAACGTGTCGCTCACGAGTTTGTTGTTGAATTCGCTCCCACGGTCGGTGTGAAACATGCCTACCCGACGGAGATCAGCTGGAATTGTTGCGATCGCCCGGGCCACCAGGTCCGCATCCTTGCGTTCGCCGACGCTATGTCCGATGATTTCCCGATTGAACAGATCGACAAATACACATACATAGTTCCATTTGTTTTGGACCCTGACGTACGTCAAATCACTCACGATGACCGACAGTTCCTTTTCCTGACGGAACTCACGATTCAGCTCGTTTTTCACCGTGGACTCGTTAGGATTGCTTCGTTTCGGTTTGAATTGTGCGACGGTGTAGGAGGACACGAGTCCCTGCTCATTCATGATGCGTCCGATGCGTCGGCGTGACACACGCTTCCCTAGACGCTGTAGCTCGACCTTGATCTTGCGCGTCCCATAATTGTCACGACTGCGACGGAAGATCTCGATGACATCACCGGTCACGTCGTCGACCGCCGGTCGCCTCTTGGATTCGTAGTAGAAGGTACTTCTTGACAGTTTCAGGACTTTACACATTGCTGATACCGAGTATTTGTGCATATTGTTCTTGATGACAGTTACTTTCGTCCTATGATCAGCGTGGCTTGCTTTAAAATGTCATTCTCCATCTCGAGTTGCCTCACTTGCTTGCGCAGGTCACGGAGTTCACGGGCCTCGTCGCTCAGGTTGTCCTCTGCCTTGAACGAACCGGTCGCACGGCTCTGGTTGATCCAACGTCCCAGTGCTGATGGTGTCAAATCGTACTCGCGAACGATATCGATCCTCGGCTTCCCGTTAAGATAGAGCTGGACGACCTGTTCTTTGAATTCATCTGTGTAAACGCGGTGCGCTCTCTTTGTCATGTTTGATGTTCTCCTCATGTTCATAATTTGTTTCAGTCTAATCGACCTCTTCATTTATGTCCAATTGAGTGTAGCCCATCCAGTTTACTGTTTAGGTAGAACCGACAAAGAATGTCGTTCAAACCTTTTCCCTAAAACCCAGGCGAGTAGAGCTCCACTAATGAAGCCAGCAGTCCTGTTCCAATCACCTCACTACCGGCTGCCATTATTCTCCTCTGTGTATACTTGTACAGTAGTCCTGCAAATGAGCAACCTACAGCGAGCAATCCATTAGCTTGAAAATTTGCAAAGATCTGATTTGTAATACAATGTACAATTGGCGCTCTTTCACGAGCAGAGAGTTGCATGAGTATCCCTCCGCACTCGGTTGCTTTTTTAAACTGTTGTACAATGATCCATGCCTATTACCCCTTTCTTGAACGCAAAAAACCGCCTCCTGAAGATAGGAGGCGGCGAAAGACCAGTTTAATAGAAAGTATAAAAGGTTCGCACACTTCCCTCCGCTGGTATGACCCAGATCAGGTTCAAAGGGTCCGGACTCTTGTCCGTCTCAGCCAATTCGGCTCCCCTAGTGTATTTAGGTATTTTGTTTTCACGACCACTATAACAAATCCTAATTTTTATGTAAAGCCTGGTATCTACTGTCTACAGAGGTTGTGCAGGAAGTAAACCTTGTCTTACGAGTGTTTCGTACTAGATGTTTTAATTATAAGATACCTATTAGCTTGTATGATATTTTAAATGAGCTCTGATTTATAGGAATTGCTCTTCTTATTTTTCCCCCTCCCTAAAACCACACGAGGCCTTCACCGAGGAAGTGTTGCGCTTAATTTGACAAACCGTCCTATAAAAAAATCAGCCAAGTATGACGTTGAAAAACCCATCACTAAAAATACGCTCGAAAATCCAAGTAGGAAAACTAATGTATGGGGAACTCCATTCCAGTTCCACTTTTCATTTTCTTTTAACTCTCTAACTGAAACCCCTGTAATGTAAGATAAAAAAACGGGATATAAAGCCAGACAACATGGCGAAATGAAAGATTACAACCCTGCCCCAAAAGCTAACAAAAAAGATAATTCCATCAAATTCCTCCTACACACAAAAAATAAATCTATTTTTTGGAATATTTATGGCTCATCACCATAAGGTGTGGTTGACACATAAAATCCATCGGATTTTGAATTGAACATAGAAAAAAAGCGAAAACCCCGGTATCGTAATTGTTGCTTAGACAAACCACGATTGGAGTTTTCGCTTTGTCCCAACAGTTTATCAAATTACTTCTTCCACTTCCAGCCCTTTTTCAGATCCAAATGTCGTCAGACGAAGAACCAAACGTTTTTCCGGTCATCCCGGGTCGACATGACATCCCTTGTCCGCTTTGCCAGAGAAAGACCATCCAGCATTCGAAAAAGCGGCGTCGCTTTCGACACGGTCATGCGTGGAACGTCGGTGTACTCTGGATCGAACTGGATGTCCCACGTCAAAGATGCACCTCTTGTGATTTGACGTTCGTGTATGACTACGGTCTCGGGCTCGTCCGCACTTCCACCGAGGTTTTCCGGAAAGGCATCGCAAAACGTTGCCACGGACGGACGATCTCAGATGTCGCACGCGAGTACGGCCTCCCTTATACGACGGTGGAGCGCTGGTTCTATCAGTACGCTTCAGTGGAGACGATGGAGCGTGCAACGCATGTCCTGGTCGACGAGTTCGCCACGAGAAAGGGGCACCACTATGCGACGATTGTCCTCGATGCCAAGAGTGGACAGCTTCTGTCCATTGTCCCGGGCCGGGACGTGGCAGCCATCACGGCAGCACTTCAAGACATATCCGGGGATATCCGTTCTGTCGTCAGTGATTTTGCACCGGCGATGGCGAAGGCCATCAACCATGTCTTCCCGGAGGCAGAACATGTGCTGGACCGGTTCCACCTCGTCCAGTTCTTCACGGACGCTCTTCGCCGACGGCGTCGTTTTTTGAACGAGGCAAGACGCCATCACCACGTTCGCGTGATCGATCGTTCGCTCGCGCGTCGCCCGGAAACGCTGACTGGGGAAGACCGGGAGGTCGCCCGTTCCTGTATTCAGGAAGATCCATTCATTCGGAACCTCTATCAAGGGCTCCAGCATATCCGGTATGTGCTGAAGGCGACGTGCGAGATACAGGCGCAACGGCGGCTGACGGACTGGTTGGACCGTTATCAGTTCCATCCGTGCGGGCCCTTAGCGAAGATCGCGAAAGCGATCCGGGTCCGAGAGCAAGCAATGCGCCAGACCATCGTGTCAAGGTTGTCGAACGGGAAGATGGAAGGGACGAACAACAAGATCAAGCTCATCAAACGCCGTGGTTATGGCTATCGAAACCTCGAACGATTCTTTTTAAGATTGCGCCTCGAGATCGGTCGTCAAAATAGCAACCACGAGTTATGGTGATGAGCCATATTTATAAAAAAGAAATGTGTTTAACTTTTATCATAAAATCCGTTTGTGAAAAAACTATGCATTTTTTGATTAAATCTCTTGTCAATTTTTGAAATGAATTTGATATACTTTTTTGTAATATAGTGATGCTATACTCCTTTTAACAAATCGTTCGTCACTGTATCTTTATCTTTAAAGGAGTACAACTAATGAAAAACAAGGTAATACTTATCGCTTCTAGTGTCTTACTCACAACAACTTTTTCGATGCATAGTCCAAAAGTCGAAGCAAGTAGTGCATATAACGTAAAAGTGAAGACAGACGATCTTCGTGTTCGGACTGGTCCTTCTCTCAATCACAAAATTGTCGGCATCACTAACACTGGGCAGACCTTTTCTTATTTAGGAAAAAAAGGAGCTTGGACAAAAGTACTTTACAAAGGAAACACACGGTATATCTATAGTTCTTACCTAAAAAAATATAAGAGCCACGTTGCCAAAAAAACATCATATAATAACTCTCTTTTTGCTTCTCCTACAGAAGGTCGGCTGACCCAAGGATACGGAAACTCTAATGGTGCTTACGGTTATACATTCCATAATGGCGTTGATCTAGCTGCAGCAAAAGGCACACCCGTCTACGCTTCTGCCAGTGGAAAAGTCATTACATCTAAAAACAGCGGTGCATACGGTAAACACGTTATGATTTCACATAGTCTACAGAATCAAAAATACGTAACCGTTTATGCTCATATGAACAGCCTTTCGGTAAAAAATGGTCAGACAGTCTCTAAAGGTATGAAGATTGGAACAGTTGGGAATACAGGAAACTCGTTCGGAAATCATTTGCACTTTGAGATTCATAAAAACAGTTATAAATACAGCAGTTATTCTGCAGCGAATAGTGTCAACCCAATGAACTATTTGTAACCTAAAAAAAAAGAAAAGATTAGACTGACCTAGCTATATGAGACACTAATAAAAATACCTTGATTAGGCTACCGCCACACCATATTTTATCGGTGTGAGGTAGCCTAATTTTTCTTGGATACGTTCTTCGTTGTAGTAAGTTAAGTAATTATTCACCCGCTCACGCACTTCATAGTCGCTTAACGAGTTGAACTTGACGTACTGGAACACCTCAGACTTCAAGTTCGAATTGAAGAGATGAAAAAAGCAGTTTCCATCGACGGGGTGCCTTTACTCGGTTACATGGCATGGGGACCAATCGATTTAATTGCAGCAAGTACAGGAGAAATGAAGAAGCGGTATGGGTTCATCTATGTAGACTTGGACGACGAAGGGAACGGGACCCTAGAACGGATTAAAAAAGATTCGTTCTACTGGTATAAAAAAGTCATAGCTTCAAATGGAGATGATCTGACTTGAATTAAGACGGAGGTATGGAATGATTCGTATCAAAAAAGTATTAAATTCAAGTGTCGTGATTGTCGAGGACAAATCAAAGCTTGAGTACATTTTAATTGGAAAAGGAATTGGTTTCGGGCAGAAAGTCGGAAATGTTGTCGCTCCACCTGAAGCCTCCCAAATGTTCATACCCGCTGACGATGTCCGTATTAAAGAGTTCATAGGACTGGTGACTGAAATTCCTTCTGAATTCGTCGAGATCACTCGAGAAATCGTTGCATATGCTGAGGAAAAGCTAGCTACAAAGCTCAATGCTGGTATCTTTTTAACACTGACAGACCACCTTCACTTTGCGGTAAAACGTTATTATAAAGGTATTACTATCAGCAACCGAGTATTTTGGGAAATTCGAAACTATTATCCACAGGAATTCAAGATTGGAAGTTATGCGGTTAATCTCATGAATGAACGATTTAAAATCGAACTGCCTATTAAAGAGGCAGCCAATATTGCTTTTCATATTATCAACGCGCAAGGAGAAAGAGAAGAAACACGTGATGGCATGCGCTACGCCAAGATGATTGGGAGTATTGTGAACCTTATTCGATATGCTTACAATATTGAAACCGATGAAGAAGATATTCATTATTCATGATTCATCACACATGTGAAATATTTCGCTGAACGCTTTTATGCTGGAAAAATATTGAATGAAGAATCCGATCAACTATTTGAACAGATTGCGAACATCTACCCAAAGGCCATGAATGGTTCATTCAAAGTACGGGACTACCTTAAACAGTTGCACGGTGTGACAATTCCTAATGAGGAACTAGCTTATCTAGCCGTTCATATTCATCGACTGACAACTAATATGGATTTGAATAAACAATAACTTTCTTAATTACCTGGTTCTTTTTGACGAAGACCAGGTTTTTTCTATACTGAACAAAAAAATATCCATTTTTTATAATCGAGCAGCTATAGGCCGCATGACATATGTGTGTTTTTCACCACTGATTCGATTTCTTTAGATCGGCGTGACGGGCTCCTTTAATAACTTTTTCAGAAAAGATAAAAGGAAAGAACAACTTTGCTCTTTCCTACAATTTCAGTCAAGTGTTAATAATTATTTATACATCGCACGTCTTCATGCTTAGTTTTGGGATGACAGGGCTTCTGCGGTTCGGATTCCACTACAATCCAACGCCCTCGGCTGAATTGAATCCAAAGGACGATCGCCTTAAAGACGATGTCTAGACCGATGGCGATCCACACTCCTGCAATGCCCATCTGCATCTGAATCGCCAATACATATACTGCCCCAGTCCGGATCACCCACATACCGATCGTGGTCAGATACATTGGAAACTTCGTATTGTTCGCTCCTTGGAATCCACCGGTCAATACAAGGACAACTGCTAGGAAAGGCTGGAAGACCGCTGCTATTTTTAACGCGACATCGATGTCTTTGATGACTTGGGGATCGTCGGTGAAAAGTGAACCTGCCCATCCTCCGAAGAAGAATAAGACGACCCCGAATAAGGACATGAAGCCCATCGCCATGAACGTGCTCAATCTGGCATATTCTTTGGCGGTCTCGTGGTCTCCCGCTCCGATGTTGCGACCGACGAGAATGGTTGCTGCTGTCGCGAAACCATATGCCAACATATAAGAGAACACCTCTAGATTCCCTGCAATTTGATGCGCGGCGAAGGTGTTCGTCCCGAGTACCACGATGAATCCGAAATACACGATCTGTCCGGCTCTCATGACCAATCGCTCGATAGCCGCCGGGCTTCCAAGGTTCACGAGCTCCAACTGGTGTTCGAGATCCGGTCTCCAGAAATCTTTCCTGAAGGCGATCACTTCCGTCTTACGAATATAGTTCATCAATAAGAGCGTCCCGACGAGCCGGGCGATGACGGTCGCGAGTGCCGCTCCGACGAGACCAAGTTCGGGGATGATCCAAAAACCGAAAATCAACATATAGTCGAGCACAATATTGACGACATTGATGACGATGCTCACCTTCATCGGTGATTTTGTATCTCCCGCACCTCGTAAGATACTACTGAGCACAAACATCAATGCCATCACGATCGATGGGATCCCGACAATTTTGAAGTAGGTGCTACCAGCTTCTAAAACGTCATTCTCCACCCCCATCAACCGCAGGAGAGGCTCAGCGAAAAATAGCGTCACGACCCCAAAGGTCACCCCGACCACGACAGATAGGACGATGGCCTGCTGCGCGATATGTCTCGCGCGCTCGATTCGTTCTGCGCCTAAGTTATTGGCGACATAAACGTTTACTGCCACACCGATTGCCATAAAGACAGCTAAGTAGATGGCGAGGATGGCATTCGTCACTCCTACCGCTGACACTTCTGCTAGGCCGATTCTTGAGACGAACAGCGTATCGACAAATCCGAGCAACGTTTGGAAAAAATTCTCGGCAACCGCTGGTAACGCGAGTAGAAGGATGAATTTCATCTTGGTTTTTCGATCACCATGAGTGTCCAGCCGCTCACTTTCTATCATCTGAGTCCTCTCCTTCGAAAATTATGCTTACAACGATTACAGGAAAGCGACCCAACGAGGAACCATGGGTCGCTCATGGTCAATCTGAGACACGAATGACGAAAGGATAGGTGTGCACAGTCCCATGGAACTGGAATTCGGCCCAGACCTTGTATAGGCCAGGTTTATGGAAGACCGTCTCAAATTCCGTCGTATCATGAGAAGAAGGATGCACATGGATAAACTGTTCTCCGGCTTCATCCAAGATGACGACATGACCAAGTGCTCCAAGGTATGGCTCCGGGTTACTTTCTTTGGTGTCATAGCTGAAGACAGTCGGGACATGCGCTTTTAAAGAGTCAATCGACAGCTCGACGGTATGACCTTCGATCGTCTTCGTCAGACGCTCATCCACTTTAAGTGACGATTCGATAGAGGAAGAGGACTGATGATCAATCTGTAAGTGAACCGGCTTCACTTGATATGCCAGTCCCTTAGGCTGAATATCCACGAAGAGTTTATACGCCCCTGCCTCAAGTTGGACGGGTTGCTCGAATCGACCCTCACCCTTTTTAAACGGATGGAGGTGTCGGTACTCAGTTAGGTCTTCGTTCACGAGAATCAAATGGAATTCCTTTTCATGGCTGACTTCGAGTTCCGGGGCTTGCTGATGTTGATCCTTTAACTCGATACTGATTTTCCCGAATTCATATTTAGCTTCTACAGACACTTCATTTTCCGTCAAGTTCTTCATATGATGATGTCCATGGTCTTTCACGTTTAACACTCCTTTGTGTAGTCCTTGATCGCACCGTCACTCGACCTCCATTACTTGCAGCAAGAACAACCGATTTTAACGGTCGCCTCCGTTACCTCGTAGCCAGTCTCTTGAATTGCGGTTTCAATCTCAGAAAGTGTGAGTTGGCTTTCATCGAACGTCACGTCCACCTCTCCCGCCGAAAGATTGACCTTCACTGATTCAATACCCGCTAACTTTCCAACGTGTCCTTCAATCTTATTGATACAAGATCCACAAGACATACCCGCTACCTGAAATGTTGATTTTTTCATTATATGTTCCTCCTGATTATTTAATTACCATACATGGGTAGGGTGTAAAAGTATCGATTTTTTTACACCCTCGCCACCTTATGTTCGTGTCCCTCATTGCGCGACACGCTTTCAACAGGTTCTGAGAGTGAGCTATCGTTGCTTATCGTAGCAATGTTAGAATCTCTTCTTTGTTGTTCTCGAAGCCAACAAAGTACTTCACTACTCTTCTTTTTCTGAGCATCCCTTTTTTGTAGAAGACAAACAGTGGTACGATTCGATTCCCTGATATCGCTACCATTTCTTGTTCAAGGTCAAGGTTCACACCCACATCTTTGTTCACATAAGAGACTGAGATTGTTTTTAAGTATTTTTTGGCATCCTGACAATCTGAACACGTCGGACGCGTGTAAAGTTCGAGCTGTAGATCTCTATCCATCCCAATTCCTCCTTTTATTTGATCATCGAAGGCTGGAATCGTTTCAAACGGAGTGCGTTCACCAGGACCGAGACTGAGCTTAAACTCATGGCCGCTCCAGCAAGAATCGGGTTCAATAAGGGCCCACCAAGTAGATAAACAATCCCCATCGCAAACGGGATACACATGACATTATAGGCAAATGCCCAAAACAGGTTCTGTTTAATATTGCGGATGGTTGACTTGCTCAATTCGACAGCTGTAGGTACATCCATCAAATCGCTTCGCATCAAGACGATGTCTGCAGATTCGATCGCAACGTCAGTACCCGAACCGATCGCGATTCCGATGTCTGCTTGGGCCAAGGCTGGTGCGTCATTGATTCCATCACCGACCATTGCGACCTTCTTCCCTTCGGCCTGTAACTTCTTCACTTCGTTCGCTTTATCTTCAGGTAACACTTCACTCAGTACCCGATCGATCCCGACCTGTCTCGCAATCGCCATGGCCGTACCTTTGTTGTCTCCGGTGATCATGGCTACTTCGATACCCATTCGTTGAAGTTTCTGAATGGCTTTACGACTGTTTTCTTTGACGGTGTCTGCGACAGCGATGATCCCTGCGATTTGTTGGTCAATCGCGATATACATCGGCGTCTTGCCTTGGTGTGCGAGTTTGTCTGAAGCGCCTTCAAGGACATCCAGTGAGATGCCGCGGTCTTTCATCAATTTTCTGTTTCCGGCAAGCAAGACTTTTCCGTCGATCAGGACTTCGATCCCGTGCCCTGGGATGGCTTCAAAACGATCGATATCCATGACACGCATCATTCTGTCCTCTGCCGCTCTTACGATTGCTTCGCCCAATGGATGTTCAGACCCTTTTTCAGCGGAAGCTGTCAAGCGTAACAACTCATCTTCTTGATGTCCATTCACTGTCACGATATCTGTCACTTTCGGTTTTCCTTCAGTGATCGTCCCTGTCTTGTCGAACACGATCGTCTGGACTTTATGGGTCGTCTCCAAGGCGCCGCCACTCTTGATCAACACACCATTCTCAGCACCTTTGCCCGTACCCACCATGATTGCTGTTGGTGTGGCCAAACCTAGTGCACAAGGGCAGGCGATGACCAGTACTGAAATCGTGATCGTCAAGGCGAAGAGGCCGGTCTGACCGCCTAAATACCATGCAATTCCTGAAAGGATCGCGACGACGATGACAATCGGTACAAAGTATCCGGAGATGATATCGGCCAGTTTTGCGATAGGAGCTCGAGAGCCCTGTGCATCCTCGACCAATTTGATGATTTGAGATAGCGCTGTATCCTTACCGACTTTCGTGGCTCGGTATTGGATGATCCCGTTCTTGTTGATGCTGGCACCGATGACTTGAGCACCCACATTTTTTTCAACAGGGATACTTTCACCGGTCAGCATGGATTCGTCTACAGACGTATTACCTGATAGAACCACGCCATCCACCGGAATCTTCTCACCAGGCTTTACGATAATCGTGTCGCCGACGATGACTTCGTCCATTGATACTTCTAACTCTTGTCCGTTGCGGACGACCTTTGCCGTCTTAGGTGCCAGTCCCATCAATTTTTCAATCGCTTCGGATGTTTTACCCATCGACCGGACTTCAAGATATTTACCTAATGTGATCAGCGTGAGAATGACTGCGGCTGTCTCATAGTAGAGGCTATTCACGTATCCCTCATAACCTGAGAGGATAGCCATGGTGGCACCGACGCTATAGAAGAAGGCTGCGCTCGTCCCTAGGGCGACAAGTGAATACATATTCGGATGCCCTCGGAACAATGTCTTAAATCCGACGGAGAAGAATTTCCATCCGAACAACATCACTGGGATGGTCATCATGAGCTGCAAGACAGCGAACAATTCTGGGTTCATCGTTGGATGCAATGCCATCGGTAGGGGTAGGCCGATCATATGCCCCATCGCCACATAGAGTAATGGAATCGTGAAAATCGCCGACCCTACAAATCGGTTCCACATCGATTGAATTTTTTTCAGTTTCTTTTCTTTCTCGGTATCTTGACTATCCGCTGATTCTTGATCTTCTCTTGCCTCATATCCGGCGTTTGCCACCACTCGGATGACATCTGATACAGTCACCAGCTGAGGATCATATCGAATAACTAATTTTTCTGTCGCCAAGTTCACATTCGACTCAGTCACACCCACCATTTTCCTCGTGGCCTTCTCAATCGTCTGCACACACGAGGCACAAGTCATCCCTGTGATGACAAATGATCTTTGCTCGGTCTCGGTTGAGGCCTTGTAGCCAGCCTTCTCGACGGTCGTCTGAATATCCAGCGGCGAGATTTTCGTCTCATCGTAATGAATGCTCAATTTCCCAGTCGCTAGGTTGACGTTGGAGGTCACTACGCCAGGCAATTTTTTTGTTGCTTTTTCAACTGTCTGAACGCAGGACGCACAGGTCATCCCTTCCACGGCAAATGTCTTACTCTCCATATCGTCTTACCTCCATTATTATTGGGCTGATTCGACTTCGTAACCGACCTCGCCCACAACTTCTTTAAATTCATTCACATCTAGTCGTGTTTCATCGTACTTCACTTTTGCAATGCCTTTCTTTAAGTTGACTTTCGCACTTTCAACCCCATTCAGACCTTCAAGTGCTGACTCGACTTTGTTGACACAATGAGCGCATGACATACCTTTAATCGTTAAAATCGTTTTTTTCATCTTGAATCTCCTCCTATTCACTACCTTCATGACATCATTTCAAACTCAATGTCTGGATCCACAGGAATGGTCCTGACATCTGCATTGACCCGGGGTACAGGTGCATGGAATGTCCTCCACCGCTTCACTTTCCTTCATCTCAAGGATTTTTTTGAGATTCTCGATATCCTGTACACTCAGTGTCGCCTGTGTGATCATCGTTCCGATTGTGTTCCCGACATCCCTGTCACAGATATGATCGAGTAGATCGTGTAACGTCTCTCTGATGACGTCACCTTCAACGACGTTCGCGGAGTAGATGAATTTCTTCCCCTCGGCCTCGGTTGAGAGCATCCCTTTTTTCACGAGCCTTCCAATGAATGTCTTCGTCGTCGCAGGCTTCCAGCTCATCTTCTTTTCCAATACCTCGATGATTTCTTTACTGGTCACGTGCTTTTGGGCCCAAACGACACGCATGACTTCCCATTCTGAATCCGTGATTTGTTTTTCGACATGTTCAGCCATTTGTCTAACCTCCAATTTTAAGTTTACAATCGTAAACGTTTTATTTGTTTTCAGTTTACAATCGTAAACGTCGACTGTCAACCATTATGTTTTTGGGTTCGCTATTCAGTCTTCATTGGCTATATTCTTGTCTAGAAAACGCATCTGGATATCCTTCAGCAACGCTTTCAAATAGTAGTGCGAGCTGACGGCATCCCGGGCACCAATCGGCGGTGAACTTTAAGACTACAGGCTGCGTAGAGTGATTAACCATTTGCAAATCAGATAATTGAAATTTCGAAAGCATTTTTTCTCCTCTCTTTTCGTTTACGTTTGTAATCGATTTAAATTTACAACTGTAAACGTTATTTGTCAATCTATATATTCGTGTCCATTTTGTATGTTTCTTTAAGCTTATTGTTTCTCTCAAAACACTAATTCGATTCGTACTTAGTTGGGTCGTATTTATTTTGAACTCATACAGCTTTAAATTGTTAACTACTGTCATCTCTTATATGATGTAATAAAACAAAGTAGGAATTGTCTTAAGCGTTTTGTTGCTTAGTCGCTAGGATTAAATAGATGATTCGACTACTAGCTTACTATTGAGACATTCTCATAAGTAAAAAGTGTAGGAAGGTATACATTTCGACGTCGAAATGTATACCTTCCTACACCACAAAGTGCCAGTTTATGAGTGATTTTTTTTATAACAACTTGTATTTAAATGATTTAAATATAGGAACTACATATGCTGTATACAAAATAATAACCAAATGAGGGATTAGAATTGGAATCAAACGAGACCAAGGTGACGTCATTCCGCGTGTCACAAGAAGTAAAAGAACATATTCAGCGTTTAATGGAGCAACGTCAAATATCAACCAACCAATTATTCGAGCAATTAATATCATTGGCCGATAAACAGTCACCGGACCCCTTAGTCGTCAAGGAGAACGAATCACTCGAAGCAGCACTGAATCAAGTGCTCGCCCTGTTCAATGAACGAGCCACTCGACTAGAAACGCAACAAAAAGAACATGAGCGAATCAACGCGCGATATAAAAATACCATTCATGACCTTGAACAAAGCGTAATTGCAGAAGCTGAACGACTCCAAGAGGAGTATGAGCGAAAGGTGTCGTCACATGAAATTGCACTCACTCAATTACAAGATCAAATCAACCAACTAATCGCTGAAAAGAGAATCGTTGAAGACGCATTGGAAACAGAACGTGTGTCTAACAAAGAAGAACTAAAAGAGCAGAAAAAAACAGTTTTTCATCTAGAAGGAGACATGAAAAAGCTAGAAGATGAACGTAGCCAGCTCTATCGGCAAAATCAAAGTCTTATGGACGCTGTCGACGACTTAAAAGCTCGTACACGCCGTCTTGACCAGCTTGAAGAAGAGAACCAGAAACTGCACTTAGAAGTCCAGCTCCTCCGTCGAGAGAAAGAGACATTCGAGAACCGGTTACAGGAACAGGTCGAGCTCGCGGTCCTGCGTGAGCGGAGCACCCAACAAAATAAACAATGATACGAAAAGGGTACTAGGTTGAGTCAACCAGTGACTGAATCTAGTACCCTTATGTTTATTACAAACAAAGTATTTAACGGTTTGAAGAAATCGTCTGATACATGTTCAATGACTTGACCAAAGATGCTTCATTCACACGTAGAATCATAACCTCATGAGAGTATAAAGAATGACTCCGCTTGGTCCAATTAAGATTTCACCTGCAATCCACGCACCTTGAATCGATTACGCTTTTCTTCTAATTTCACTTTCATATCTACCGAGAACGTATTTTCAGGAGTGTTGTAGGCACGCCGTGCTGCCATACTAAGCATTTTTGCCACATCCTCTGCCCGGTCGTCCTGTAAATCATGCAGTGAAGATCGAACATACTGGCGAGCCATTTCTCGGTCACGTAGCGATTCAGGGACCGATACATGACGACTTAATGCCAGGGCCAATTGAGCCGTCTCTAAGCGATAGCTTGTCCCGCCTGCCTGCATACGATTCAGTTCATCCGCTAGCTCGCTTTGCAGAAGTACATGATTACTGTCTGACATCGGTCACCCTCCTCTACTCTTCTTTTGATTTATTATATACCCTTTTCCTGAAAAATTCGACTCAAGTCATGCACGTTACAAAATGGATCGTCCCACGTCATGTTTGCTTTGTATTCCTCTACAAGGTCGAGAAGTTTATCTTTATCGCAAAGTGCCAATAGATTCGTTTTTTCGAGATCCTCTAGATCCTTTTGGCGAGAGGAGAAAATCTTGGTCCATGCTAAAAGTTCAATGTCGGGGATATACACATCAATCGCCTCGAACAGCCCTTCAATCTTATGCCGGAATTCATTTTCCCTAAAGTCTTCACGGGGTGGGAACTGAATCACCCCTTCGACAATTTCAATTTCATATTCATGAAGCGCCTCTTTCAATTCAGGTGTCACGACGCCCTCCGTCACGCGAATATCAATATCTCGCGTCGGACGATACTGAACTGCCCCCCGTCAAGTAGACAGGGCAAATAATGAAAACCGAACTAGGCGGCTTGAGACCTGTATTCGACAGGGCTCAAGCCGTTTAGCCGTTTCTGGAAACGGTCATGGTTGTAGAACGATATGTAGGTCTCGATGGCCGATGTGAGTTCGCTATAGGCCTGAAACTCACGCAGGTAGTACATCTCGACTTTCAGGGTACCCCAAAAGCTCTCGATCGGGGCGTTGTCGATGCAACGTCCGACCCGGGACATGCTGTGGGTCAGTCCCGCGTCTTCCACCATGCGTTTGAACCCTCTCGAGGTATATTGGCGCTATGGATCATCGGACGCGCTCCTGTGCGGAGCCCCGTGATGGCTGGCATCATCGTCTGGAAGACGAGAACGTTGTTGTTGGACTTTCCGATGCGATAGGCGACGATCGAGCCGTCGTACAGGTCGATGATTGCGCTCAGGTATGCCTTTTTCCCGGCACCATATTTAAACTCGGTGACGTCGGTGCACCATTTCTCGTCCGGTCGGGACGCGCTGAACTCTCGGTTCATCAGATTCTCGGCCACATGCTGTGGCATCGACTTCTTATGTCTCTTCCGCTTCCCGCGGATGATCGATTGGATCCCATGGATATGCATCAGGCGATAGACTTGCTTTTCATTGAACGTGGACAGACCTTGTTGCCTGCGTAGCCGATTGATTGTCATCGTGACCCGACGGTAGCCGTATGTACGGTTCGCCTGGTCATAGAGTAGACGAATGTCCTCCAGGAGCTTCTCGTTCTCTTCTTGACGCACCGATACGGTGCGGTTCAACCATTTGTAATAGGCCGCACGTGAGATGCCAGCTGGGAAACCTGGGTCTATCAAGGATTGGCGGTTCTAGTAGTGGGTTGCCCGTGTGCCTTAGTCATTTCGACGCCGATTTCGATTGTTTCCGCCATCGGTAATGCTGCCAAAAAAGGGGTCTTGATTAAAGGCGGCGTATACCTGGAAAAAATGGGCGCGCTGAAAGCTATTGCATTTGACAAAACCGGTACCCTGACCAAAGGTGTACCTGTCGTCACAGACTTTAAAATCACGAACAAGCAGGTAAACGAGAGAGAACTGCTTTCTATCGTGACGGCATTGGAATATCGTTCTCAGCATCCGTTGGCCTCTGCCATCATGAAAAAAGCGGACGAGGAAAACATACCTTACACCTCTATCAGAGTTGAGGACTTCTCTTCCATCACAGGAAAAGGCATTAAAGGAACGATAGACGGCACCACCTACTTTATCGGAAGCCCGCTTCTCTTTAACGAGCTAGGTGTTGAAAGTATTGATAATAATCTGGACCAAACCGTAACGGCTCTGCAACAGCAAGGTAAGACTTCGATGATTATCGGAACGAAACAAAGCATATTGGCGGTTATCGCCGTAGCCGACGAAGTCCGGGAATCCAGCAAAGAAATCATCCGGAAACTACATGATATGGGTATTAAAAAGACAATTATGCTGACGGGTGACAACAAAGGGACAGGCAAAGCTATCGGCCAGCAAGTTGGCGTCAACGAAATCCAGGCAGAATTGATGCCAGAGGATAAATTAAATGTCATTAAACGCTTGCGAGCTGAGTACGACAATGTCGCGATGGTCGGGGACGGCGTAAATGACGCTCCGGCACTCGCTGCCTCTACTGTTGGAATTGCCATGGGTGGTGCTGGAACGGATACCGCTTTGGAAACAGCAGATGTCGCCCTGATGGGCGACGATTTGAGCAAACTACCGTTTACGATAAAATTGAGCCGAAAATCCCTAAATATTATCAAAGTGAACATCGCGTTCGCTATCAGTATCAAAGCGATTGCATTACTCTTGGTCATCCCGGGCTGGCTCACCCTATGGATAGCTATTATGTCCGATATGGGGGCAACTCTTCTGGTAGCACTGAACAGTTTAAGACTGATGAATGTCAAAGAATAAAAAAACAAAAATATTCATTTTTATATCCTCGAATTTGTACTGGGTATGATAAAAATAAATGATCTCTGTTTTTTAAGACGGCTTTAAGATGACTTCGGTATTGTTCCCGAGTCATCTTTTTAGGTTTCATTGTCAGCTTTTTTATCATCAGACAGTTTTAATCGAGGCCGAACCTTATTCATTGACCGGAATATTCTCCGAAGTATGGAAAGAAAATCCGGTCGATAGGTCTACTAAACTATGACAATTAAATCTAAATATTTGAACGTTCGTTTTGGAATCATTCATTCATTCGAATACATCCTATTTTAAGAGACGAAATTTCGATAGTGTTCAAAAAAAAAACGAATGAGGGGGTTTCTAAATATACCCTCATTCGATATTCAGTTTCCTTGCACGTAGAAAAGTATTTATTGGTATCAGACGGTATGAAGTATAGAATTTTTACTCATATGTCGAACCTCAGTGTGGATTTGGTGCAAGGATGACTTATTTCTTTAGTTGTGTTTTTTTGATTCTAACTCTATTGTAGAATGTTTAATATCTAGTTTTGAAGTCACTTCTTTGACTTTTTGTTTAACAATAGTTGAATCCTTTAGATTCATCTCTTCTACTATTAAGTGTAAATTCATGGCGTTATCTTCGCCATCAATTGACCAGACATATAGGTTTTGAACAGAAATCACTTCTTCAATACCTTCAATCTTTTGCTTCACCTCATCGATGTCAATACCATCAGGGACAGCACCTAAAAGTATTTTCATTGTTTTAACTAAATTACGAAACACATTCACTAATATAAACAACGCAATAGCAATTGATAGGATGGGGTCAAGTATATGTATATCCTTGAAGAGTAAAACTATCCCTACTACAAGAACGGCAATCCAACCTAAAACATCTTCTAAAAGGTGCCAAGATAGTACTCCCTCATTTACTGATTTTCCTTTGTGTAGACGGAATGCCGCAAAACCATTTAAAAGCACACCAAAAATTGCAAACCAAATCATTCCTTGTGCATTAGAATGCTCCGGTTCAAACAGTAGAGGAATTGCTTGAGTAAAAATATATACAGATCCAATTATTAATATTGTCGCATTTATTAATGCTCCTAAAAGGGAAAAACGATTATATCCAAAAGTGAAGTTATGATCGGGTTTTTTGTTCGAAAATTTTTGTAAGAACCAGGACAGGCCCAATGCAAGAGCATCACCTAAATCGTGAATGGCGTCCGACATGATTGCAACACTATTAATCAAAAATCCCCCGATAAATTCACCAATCGAGAAAACAAGATTAATTATAAATGCTAGTTTGATATTTTTTGATGCCTTATCAGTACTCGCCATTGTTCGATCTCTCCTCACTTGGTAGTCCATCCTTAAAAAGGTTAGTTGTTAGAATAATACTGGTCTCTAGCGTTCTGCAATATAATAAATTTCTTTGCCTATTGATTGTAAACAACGCATACTTGAGAACTTAAGCGCAGTTCTTAATATTTTAATAAACAATCGAAGGACGTAATTTTTGAAAGCGAAATTAAATACATGTATCTAATTTGTTAGAACCATTTAGGCACTAATTTTATATATAAGACTTCTCCGAACAATTCGGTAACGGTCTGTAAAATGATCACTACAGCTACTTGTGTTGATAGGGGCTCTGGTAATATAGATGCTAATGGAAGAACTACAAGTGAATTCCTTGTTCCCATACTAAATGTAATTGCTCTTCTTGAAGCAATATCTAGTTTGAACAACTTACCAAGGGACTTTGACACCCATGGTATGATAAGTAGAAATAAAATATAAACTGGTATTACATCTATTAATGTCCCGAGGTCACTATACACTTCCCTAATTTGAGAGGCAACTACCACAAAAAGTACAAAAGACATAAATGGAACGGGAATCCATGGCGGCATTTTCATGATACGATTACCTAAAGAACTCTTTTTAGAACACAATTGTGTCATTATCGCTAATAGAAGCGGTATAAAAATCAAAAATAGAAATGCATCTAGAAATGGACCCATCCTAACGATACTAATAGCCTTTTCTCCTAATAATACGAATAAATATATGGGTAAGAGTATCGTCTGTAAAATTAAAAGAATCGGTGTTACTTTTAACAATATTGATTCGTTTCCCTTTCCCATCTTTGTAAAAACAATCACATAGTCGATGCACGGTGTTAACAACACCAAATACACCCCCAGCATTAGTGATGAATCTTGAAGAAATATGATAACCAAAACCTAAACTATTAAAGGAACGGCAACAAAATTTCCTAATAAAAGAGCTACCACAAACCTCATGTTTGTAGCAGATCCATTCGATTTCAGAAACGGAATTTGAACGAACATCCCATACATCAAAACTCCTAAAAGGGGAGAAATAAAAATATCGAGATATACAGCTTCTGTATTCAATAGACCAAAGATTACTGCCAACATCAAAAAAATGATGTATATACTGACTTGGTGGGCTTCCACCTTCTCTAGCACTTGAATTCCGAATTTGCTTTCCTTCTCTATCAAAATCACCCCCAAAATTTTCAGGAAATTTCAGAATGAAATAGATAACTCCACGATTTTAATTGCCAGGGCAAGAGGTTTTATATTTTTTCTTCTAGTATTTTTATTTATCCAACAGTAAAAATACCGACTGAAAGTAAATATAATTACGGCTCATTATTTACACTTCCGAATATAGTTAGTATCTTGAATATATATCAGTCAAAAAATAAAGTGATAACCATTAAAAAAATAATTATTTTAGCCTAAAGCCACATCTAAAATCATCATGATTGTAAAGCCAAACATTAAACAAACAGAAGCCAAGTCCTTGTTTCCATTTTCTTGAGATCCTGGGACTACCTCCTCCACTACAACAAAAATCATTGCTCCTGCAGCAAAGCTTAGCGCAAACGGAAGTAAAGGCTCCATTATGAGTACTGCTACTACTCCTACCAACGCCGCGAACGGTTCAACCATACCAGATAACTGGCCATAGAAAAAACTTTTACGACGAGATAATCCATCTCGTCTCAATGGCATTGACACAGCAGCACCCTCAGGGAAATTTTGTATGCCGATTCCGATTGCCAGCGCGATAGCTCCCGTGATTGATGATGAAGGGAATCCTGCTGCAACTGCTCCAAATGCAACGCCTATGGCAAGTCCCTCTGGAATATTATGCAATGTTATTGCTAACACCAGTAACGTGCTCCGCTTTCTCTTCTTAGGGTTTATACCCTCAGCCTCATCCATCGGTGAAGTGGGATGCAGATGTGGAATCACTTTATCAACACCTGATAAAAAGAATCCTCCAAGTAAGAAACCGATTGCAGCTGGTAACCACGCCGGAAGAGAATCTTGTTCCGCCATCTCAATTGCAGGTGAGAGTAATGACCAAAAACTAGCGGCAATCATTACTCCTCCAGCAAAACCGAGCATCCCATCCATTAGCTTTTGATTCATTGATTTTGTCATAAACACTAACGCGGCACCAAGCGCCGTCATCCCCCAAGTGAATAAAGTACCCAGCAATGCTTGAGTAAGGGGTTCTAACGAAGAAATATATTCAATCATCTATCAAAACTCCGTTGCCAAAAATCGAGTTTCTATACATGCTCAAAATTAAGTAACTATTATCCAAAATCAGCATTGCTGTCTCCTCCTCTTGATTGTCAATCCTACTCAACAGGTGATTTTTTTAATGTTGATGTACTACTTCCCCTACCTTCAGTTTGCAAAGCAATTCATCGCTGTGAGGATGAGAAAGAGTTTCGAATTGAATCGTAGAGTGTTGAACGTTCAGATGTGCTAAATCGTGTTCAATTTCTTGAAGTAGATTCTCACTGTCATAGATTTGTAAATTACCATCAACGACAACATGACATGAGAGTGCATTCATTCCACTTGTGATACTCCAAAGATGAAAGTCGTGTATACTCCGTACCCCCTCCTTGTTGTGAATGACTTGAAGAACCTTTTCGACATCAACGTTTTGTGGTGCACCTTCCATTAATACGTTCAATCCGGATTTCGTCACGAAGTAACCACTTCGTAAAACAAGTCCCGCTACAATGATTCCTGCGAGCGGATCTGCCCAGTTCCATCCAAATGCCATGATAAGAAGCGCTGCCAGTATTGCACCGACTGAACCCAACGTATCGCTTACAACATGTAGATAAGCACCTCGCATATTCAAATTATGTTCTACGTCTGCACCTCTTAACATAATCCATCCAACAAGAAGGTTTATAGCAAGGCCAATACTGCTAACAATTAACATTCCTACGGATGCGACCTCAGGTGGTTGAATAAATCGATTGATGGCCTCATAAAAGATATATATGGAAATCAGTATGAGTGTGACCCCGTTTAAAACAGCTGCTAGAATCTCGAAGCGTCTATATCCGAACGTTTTACGATTGTTCGCTATTTGTTCACCTAATTTAAAGGCAAGTAATGCAATAGCGAGCGAAGCCGCATCACTAAGCATGTGACCTGCGTCCGCTAAAAGTGCTAAGCTATTTGTAAGGTACCCTCCAATCGCCTCTACAACCATGTATGCCGAAATAATAAAGAATGAAATGATCAAAATCTTTTTGTTAGAGGTATGAGAATGATCATGTGCATGATTATGTGCCATAAGATTAACTCTCCTTACTATATTTAGTGGTGTTTCGCATGCTCAATCGCCTGTCTTAGTAAGTTCATGACATGGTGATCATCTTCTGAATAAAATAGAGTAGTTCCTTCTCTTCTAAACTTGACAAGTCGAAGATTTTTTAAAAAACGTAGCTGATGAGACACGTTTGATTGACTTAAGTTAAGAAGATCAGCTATTCCGTTGACCGAATGTTCCTTTGTGCATAGCAGGGTTAATATTTTAATTCTTGTCGGGTCACTAAGTGCCTTGAACGTCTGAGATACAATAAATAGAGTCTCATCGTCAATCTGCGCCCCTATTTCTATTTCATTTTCTGTAGTATCTTCAATCGGTTCATCCATAAGTCAGTACCTCCGCTCATGATAACTATACATGTTAATATGTTCATATGTTCATGTATAACTTATTAAACTTTTGCTGTGCCGTCAACACTTAATTTAAAAAACATTTATTCTATCAGCTCTACATACTTGAAGATTTGAGATACTTTCTCTGGTTTTGCGATTATTTCTTATTTTTAGCCATACAAAAACTACCTATTAGAGAGCTAGTTAGATCTCATACTCGATAGGTAGTCACGCTTTTTCAAAAAAACAATATAGTACACTAACGTTTTAAGAAAAACGTCAATTGAATTATTTACTGGGTATTGTCTAATCTATTTTCCAACTTCAAAAAGCTTTTCATGTTTTTCTAAATCAAAGCTGTTTTTTAGTAAGCATACCAATTTGATACAATTAGTTCTTCATTTTTCAAATCCAAATCAAAAACTACTGTTTGGTACTGATTCGTCCAAGAATGACTGTAATCAGAAAAAAGGCGGTCAACGCTAAAAACGGAATTGTGATAAAACCCATCCAGTCAATGTACTGTGCATTACAGGAAACTCCTTGTTCACATGGTCTGACTTCCGAAAAGCCGGGCACCTTTTGTACAAGATAGTGGTAAAAAGAGATACAGAATCCGATTATTGATAAAGGGAGAACATAAAATTTGATTGAGCTATCTTCTCTGAAAACTGCAATTGCAAGAATCAAAGCTATTGGGTACATAAAGATTCGTTGAATCCAACAGAGTTCACAAGGTATAAAACCACGAATTTCGCTAAAATATAGACTTCCAAGTACTGCAGTAATTGAAACAACCCAGGCGAGGTACAGTCCATATCGATTTATTACTGAAGCGCTCATTGGGTTAGCTCCTTTTCAATTTGTTTTTTTATAGAGGTATAGTCGAATGGATTTTCAAGGATGACCCCATTAACTGCAATCGTCGGGGTCAGCGTAACATTGTATTTTTCTACGAGCGCCGCATCCATTTTAACTGATTCTAATCTAGAAGAACGACTTGATAGGTCTTCTCTAAATTTATTTAAATCTAGAGAAGGGACAGTCTTCGTCGCAATCTCTTCCATTTTCTCCACCGTAACCCATGGATCATCGTGTATTTGAACGTCAGGTTGAGCTTCATAAATAGCTTTGTGAAATTGCCAAAATGATTCTGGGTGATTTTTGTAAACAGATTCTGATGCAAGGGCAGCTAAAGTGGACTCATCTCCGTGAAACAAAACATTAATGTAACTAAAGGAAGCTTTCCCACTTTCAATGTAATCTTTTACAAGTTGAGGATAGATTGTTTCACCCCACTCTTTACACGAAGGGCATTTATAGTCTCCGAATTCTACAATTGATATCGGCGCTTCCTTTTTACCTATTGTAGGTTGATTATTAACTGATATCTTTTCATCTTGAACAATTTTAGTCTTTGATTTTTCGGAACTTTGATCATTTAAAAATAAAAAAGCTAAGACTGCAATTACTAATACGGATGTAAAAATAGTCAATAGTTGATTAGTTTTCAAAACAATTCACCTCTTTTATAAATTCGTTATTTCTTTTATCAGAATTATAGCTAAAAATACTAGAGTATCCTTAGTTTTTCAACATTGAATCCATGGACTTCTAAAAACGAAATCTATGAGTCAAACAAGTTACATTCTAACACATTCATGCAACTAAACTTTTATGCAGATGAAAGGAGGGCCAATTTATTTCTTAAAATACGTCTATTCCCCTTAATAATAGTGCATTTTAAAACAGGGCAAGAAAACTTTTAACTGTAGATAGACGAAAGCCAATAATCGTTGCATAGAATGACTAATATTTAAAGGATAAGTACCATACAGATAGTAAAAAACCATTCATGGGTCTTTACAACCAAAAAAACTACATATGAGGAGTCTATTATGAAGTCTAAACATAAATTTCGAATAAGCTTAGTAATTTCCTTGGCTTTATTAACTTCTTTTTTCTATCCCTTTAAGCTTTTAACTAGTGTTAACGTCCTAAACGTCGTACATGCAGAGGAATCTCTATTCATAACAACTGAAAATTTGAATTTGCGTTCCTCGTTCTCTTCAAAAAGCAAAGTCCTTTTGACGATTCCAAAAGGAAAAACCATTAAGAAGATAGGTGTATATGGAGAAGATAAATCCTGGTTTAAAGTTTCATTTAATTCAAAAATCGGTTATGTCTCAACGAAGTACGTGACGCCAAAACCTATACCTAAAAATTCAGTCAGTTCAATAAACACAATATATAAAACTAAAACGTCACTAAATCTGCGTAAGGGCCCATCTGTCAAATCACCCGTTTTAATGACTATCCCAAAGTCCAGCCCACTAATGTACCATGCTGCCTCAGGCCCTTGGTATAAAGTATCATACAATGGGACTCAAGGCTATGTGGCAAGTCAGTATGTAACCATATCGCCCTCGGCTATGAAGTCACGAAGTAAGCAAACGACCGAGATTCGCTCAAGCATGTCTTTAGTGAACTCAAAGGTCCTTATTACGATTCCAGCATCTACTGAAGTGACTGTACTAGGAAAATCGGGCACAACGGGTTCTTGGTTAAAAGTTATGTATAACGGTATTACAGGATTCACACCTGCTCGACATTATATAGTGCAAGTGGCACCGGGGGATTCTTTATCCACTTATCCAACATATATTACTATCGAAAATCTTAATTTACGTAACCAAGCGAGTCGTTACGGATCTATTTTGACAACAATTCCCTCAGGCACTTCGATTTCTGTCATATCGAAAAGCGCCAGTTGGTACAAGGTGCGATATAACAATCAAGTCGGTTACGTATCATCTGGTTTTGTGCAACCATTTACCGGAAAAACTCCTATAAAATCACCGGTGATTCCAGCTAACAAACACGTGATTTTAATTGACGCTGGACACGGTGGGGGAGATGCTGGTGCAGTGACTTCAAACGGTACAGTTCAAGAAAAAGTACTCACCCTAAACATTGCTAATCGTGTGGCCGACGAACTAAAGAAAAACTATGAGCTTTATGAAGTGAAACTAACGCGCTCAAATGATAGATACTTGTCACTTGTTGAGCGGACCAATCTATCAGAAAGGCTTGATGCTGACGCTTTCATAAGCGTCCACATTAATTCTTCACCTTCTTTCGCTACAGGTCATGAAGCACTCGTCCCTACTTCTAGCGCGTACACCACAAATCCATATGCGAACGCTAGCCGCAGATTAGGTGAAGTAATTAATCAAGAAATCGCCATGAACGTTCCAGATTTTAAAAATCGAGGCGTTAAGCGACAAGATGTCTATGTGGTAGGAAGAAACACGGTACCTTCTACTCTCATCGAATATGGCTTTATTGCTAACTCAGTAGATCGCTCCTATATGTCGGGAAGTAACATGATCAAAGCAACCGCCAAAGGAATTGATAAATTTATGAAGAGTTACTACTAAATAAACACCAAACAAATACTAACAAACGATTTGACCACTGAATTTGAGACAAAATGTCCTAAATTCAGTGGTCATCATTCATTTCCTCATCAAAATGGCATTATAAGTATTTCTCTTGATATACTCGAATGACAATAAACTCAAAAGAACAACTGACATAGAAATGAAAAGAAATAGAAATATAGATGGTGAAGTAATATTGATACAATGATTCCGGTTCGAGTTTTAATCATGATACGAATACTTTTATCCAGCAACGCATTTTTTATAATAGAGATAAGTTACGGAGGCAACAACATTGTTTACCATGAAAAAAATTATAGCTTCAACTTTACTTGGTGTTATGTTAGTTCAAAGCGCATCCCCTTCTTACGCTTTAAACTTGACTGAAAAACAAAAAAATATCCAGCAGAAGCAAGCGCAAAATTCTACAGAGCAACGTAAAGCTAATACGTCAATTCAGCAGCGTGAACAAGATATCACACTCGAAGAACAGAAACTGAATGACTTGGAATCCGAGTTACAGGATATTATCAATGAGGTCACCCAGAAGAAGGCTGAAATTCGGACAACCCAAAAGAAAATTGCTCAGATTCAAACTCAAATTAAAGAATTCCAGAAAAAAATGAGCTCTCAAAAGACATTGATGGAAGAACGCATGGTCACGATGCAAAAAAACGGTGGTTCTTCTATAAACTGGGCTGAATTTATTTTTGGTTCAAAAGACTTTGGTGATCTGGTTTCACGCATGATCACCGCAGGGACGATTCAAGAAAATGATCAAGAACTTTTCAAAGAATATCAATCAACAAAAAATAAGCTTCAAATTGCTAAAGCTGAATTGGACACTGAAAAAGATAAGCTTATTAGTCAAAAAGAAGAGCTAGAGAATAGTCAGAAAAAATTGAACGGCAAAATTAAAGTGCGGGCTGCTCAAATAAAAAAATTAGAGGCCGAAAAAATCCAGTTCACATCTAAATTGGTAAGCTTGCAACAAATGGAATCGACGCTTCAAGAACAAGAAAAATCAATTCAAGCAGAGATTGAAGCCCAAAGGCTTGAAGAACAAGCTAAAATTCGTACCAAAGAGGCTGCGCGTAAAGCTGCAGAAGCAAAAAGTGCCGAAAAAAATGAAATCAGCGAGAATAAAGCCTCTCTCGAAAAATCACCAAACTCTGAGAAAGTGGTAAACACTTCAAAGACTACGGATTCACTCGCTTCTCCAACAAGTGGCGGAGTTTTTCAACGTCCAACCTCAGGTATCGTAACCCAAGGATGGGGTCCAGCAGGCGGGGCCAATGGCTACAGCTTCCATAATGCACTAGATACAGCTGGACCAGTAGGAACTCCTATTATGGCTGCTCAAACAGGAACTGTAACTCGAGCAGGCTGGGGTGGACCTTATGGAAATCATGTCATCATTACGCATGTCATAGGCGGTCAAGTTTGGACTACCCTTTATGCTCACATGAGCTCATTGTCCGTTTCCGCCGGACAACGTGTGACCCGAGGACAGAACATCGGTGCGATGGGGAGTACCGGAAATTCGACCGGTTCTCATTTACACTTTGAAGTCCATCGAGGAAACTATTCGTACTCAGCTACAAGTGCAGGGAATACAGTCAACCCATCCCAATTTTTCTGAATTTCAGAGGCGAAATTGTTTAACACTATATAATTACTTCAGTAAATCACTTAATATTTAGACCACAGAATATTAGATGCCCCGTAAAAGTTGGACCTGATAATCTAATTTTTATGGGGCGATTTTTATGTCCGAAAGCTTTTAAAGTCTCGGTGACCAAACGCTAACTGACTCGCAAGAAAAACTTCAGAAAGTTAGGATGAGCTTTCGTTCGTGCCCCCACCCCCCTACGAGTGCCTGGGGAATACAATCTCAGGTGCGACATACACATTCACTATGTAGATATTAAAAACGATATGGATGGGTAGACAATCTTTAATCGATTCAATCTTGAAGTACAGACTCTTCTCTCCTTTGATGACCTTCAACTGGCAATATACGTCGAGACGAACCTTAGGTTACTAAGGCCGTGTCTAACGGTCGATGATAAATTTACGGATATGAAGGTCCAAATTCAAACCTAGGTTGTCGAAGTCACCAGATGATCTATTTCATGATCCAACTTTTTGGATTAAGTTCAATTAATATCTTTTGAACTTAATATATAAAATTGAACTTAATATATAAAATGTACATTTCTTTATTTTTTATATAGAAAAGTAAACCAATCGAGCATACGACGCTCTATAAAGTCTTGAACCTTAAAAGTGACATGGGGTCTATGCTCGATAGCTAATAAGATTGCATGATCAGGTCACTTTTAATGTAATAATCAATACATCACATTTTCGTGTATGTTAATATTAAATCGTTTAAAGGAGAGAAAAAAGATGGCAAGGTTTTTTTCACTGTTGATTGTTTTGTTAGTATTATCTGGTTGTGGAAGTACAGTAAGCAATAATGGACCTGAAGTGATTCCAGAATTAATTGATGTACAATTTAAAACAGATCCTGAAATAGTAAAAGCAAACGAAGTTATTGAACTTATAGCAACTGTTTCTCAAGGAAACGAGAAAGTAGACGATGCGGATAAAGTTGAATTCGAGATATGGAAAGAAGGCCAAGAGGAAAGCCAACACGAAAAAATTGAAGCCAATTATCAACAAGACGGACTGTATGTAATTTCTTATATTTTTGAAGAGCCCGGTAAATACTTTATATATTCACATACGACAGCAAGAAGCTATCATTCTATGCCCAAAAACGAAATATTAGTAAAATAATAAATTTTAATTATTACAATTAATAATATAGACGAGCTAATCCATGATGAAAAAACTCGTTTTTATTGAATCGCGCGACAACATCAACCTTGTGATATATGCTCGAAAAATACCAATTTTATGATATATCCTTTCCGCTCCAATGTCTGACACGTCCATTCCGTCGCTCCACCTTGGAAACTACCATCAGTTGTATGCTTATATGTAGGAATATAAACGCGAGTCAAATAGAGTCACATTGCTCAAACGCATCCTCAAAAACTCGAAGGATGCGTTTTTTGTCCTGCTGAGTATTGCGGATACAGAGAGCCACTAGTGCGGACGACTGAGCGAGTCAATATGAAGAAAAAGGCCATCGACTCATCGATGGCCAAGATCTTAGCTTATCCCTAGCCCGTGGTGTTCCCTCATTGAGGTTTCGCCATCGACCAGGATTTTATAGGAGTCGTGTACGATCCTGTCGAGAATTGCGTCCGCGATTTGGGCCTGTCCTAGATTCGAATGCCACTCCGCGTGGCGTTAGACGCGCCCACGCTCTTGCTTTTGATTTTACCTTACGCTCCGTGCCTCCCGTTAGAAAGGGCCAGGAACATAGAGATGCGGCGGTGAGCCAGCAGCTCTTGTTATCGGGCCGTCAGGGGGGCAGCGGTGCGATGAGCGACTTCGCCATCAGGCGTTAGACGCTCACGCATGAGCCCGGATCACCATTCTTTCTCCCATGCCCCGTCTTCAGACACGCCCCAATCCTCGAACCGATACTTGATGAGCCAATGCACATGCATCACTTCATATTCGAATACACCCTTGGATAGCTCTGAGACGACGAAACTGACGTCCCCATCCGCCACCACCCATGTCCCATATAGATACACAATCTTGGTCGGACGCTCCTCTGCATCCAGATAGATCACTACGCGGAAGTAAGGCGAGTTCCGTCCTTCATCGAACCGGACGACCTTCTCGACGCAATGTTCCCTGTCGACGACACGCATCCACTCGGGATGTTCCATCAGTTCCGAGAACACGGTCCGGACGAACGGATCCAATCCCCCAAACGCATAGTCATCAAGCAACCCCTCGTCCATCACGTCTCCCCCCTTCCGGTTTTCTATAGAACGATTCCCCGTCCAGAGTCAGTTCAGTCCTTGTTCATGAACCTACAGAAATGAAGACTTTTAAAATTTGTATATATGTATACAAATCTACATGTATACGTGTATACAATCGTTCCTTTTTCTTATGTACGACGATTCCGTCGGAGCATATTCGTATTGAAAAAAACGGTGAGGTGGGTCAAGCGTTCTCCTTCCTTCACATCACAAAGCAGATCCATGCTCACAAGTTTTAAGTCGTCAAAATCTTCTTGAAGCCGGTCAGGAAGGCGTCGAAGTAATACCTCCGTCATCTCGTCCATCGTCTGTTGGTCTAGTTGGTAACTGTCCATCTGAATCTTCCTCTCCTGTTGATAGCCTCATGATACCTCGCATCCAAGCAGGCAACATCTCGCCTAATTTCACGTAAGCCCTGGTGTTGTTTCAAACAAGCCCTAGGGCTTGTTTAGAAAACATGCTCATTTTCAATAAACAAACCGTGTTTTCACTTCTGTCATTTCATCAAATAGTCTTCTTACGAGACAGACCAAAACAACGTCCAATCTTCACACACGAACCATCTCGTTTTCGTCATGCGAAAACGGACCTTTTCCCGGATCCCGCTCTATGGATCCAGGCGAGAGCAACGCGAGTCGCCCTCTCGTCAAAGAAAAACGCACGTTTTTCGTCCTTGCCCTTACCGGACGGACCGGGACCGGTCCCCCGGCCCCACTCCCTTCCGTTCAACCCATGTAACCCCGCTGTTTCATGCTGACGTACGACTCGTCCGCACCGAGGATGAGATGGTCGAGCACCGGGATGCCGATGAGGTCACCCGCCTCATGTAACCGTTCGGAGACGAGTATGTCCTCCCGGCTCGGGGTCGGGTCCCCGCTCGGATGCTGATGACAGACGATGAGACACGAGGCGTTGTTCAGGATGGCGCATTTAAAGACCTCCCGCGGGTGGACGACGCTCGAGTTGACGCTCCCGACATGCGCCCGGTGGACGCCGATGACCCGGTTCTTCGTGTTGAGCATGATGACGAGGAACACTTCACGGTCGTCGTCGCCGATGAACGATGACCCGATTTGTCGGGCACTGTCCGGCGAGTGGATGATGGCGTGCTCGAGGGCGACCATTTCCTCGCGAACCTCTTGCTTGATACGAATGACCTCGATGATGGCGGATAGTTCCATGATGATTTGTCCCCTTTCGGATAAGCTGTCCTCAGAACGAACACCGTTGTGCGTCCTGTTGACGGGAACGAAGCGAGCGTCGGGAGACGGTGCAAGGGCGACCGCAGGGAGAGCCTCAAAAAAATGCGTAGAGCGCACATAGGACCTGGCTTCCGTAGCCAACGAGCGAAAAGCCTTGCTTTGAGCCAAAAGCGAAGGAAGACGGGCCGGAGGGCGCGTCATTTTTTTGACGTCCCTTGCACCGACGACCAGCGAGCTAGAGTACGGAAACAGGACGCACGGATTACCAATCACGAAAAAGGCTGTTCAAACGGGACAAATCGGGTATAAGATAAGAACAAACGTTCGTTTTATTGAGAGGGGTAATTATTATGACGATGTATCGCGATCGGGGCGAATTGAAATGGATCCCATTCCTCATGCCCGAGCACAAGGCGCTGCTGACGAAGTACTATAAGGAAATCCAAAAGATCGAGATGCCAGATATCGATGAACAGGTCCTATCGGTCTATGAGAATGTGCTGAACGACGCGATCTTCAGCGGAGATTTGGTAGAGGTAAAATATGTGGAGAAGCGGGAGATGAAACGATTCAAGGGTTTTGTGCACCGGACGAACTATATGGAGCGGACCGTCGAGCTGGCCAATCAGCGGGACGGAATCATTCATGTACCGTTCGAGGCAATCATCCACGTGGAACAATCGATGGACTAACGCCCTGGCGGTTGCTGACGAAAAATCCTTTGCTGCTTTTATAGATGTATCAGTTAAAACAATAGAATCAGGAATTAAAGGCAATGTACCAGCCAAAAGTTGCAGTACGTCAATATCTTCAAATCATAAAAAGAATAAGTCGTTCACGTTTAGATATATTTTGGGTATTATAAGGTTCTTTTTTTATATAAGTCAATTGTCGTATACTGGAAACAGAGAATGTAACGATTGCTTTCGTCATTTTGTAATCACCTTCAGAAATTATTAGAGCATTCTTCTTTATACGAGAAAACTTACTACGAACTATGAAAAATAAATAATGGGGGAAAAGACATGCTCTTTTCAAAGCGAAACAACCAAAAAGAAATTGAGATATTTCCTTATGACAATACTCTACCCGACCGTCTTCGAAAGCAAATCTATCATTTATTGGTGGATGTTTATCAGATTGAAACTGGTCATGGTTATAACACATCATCCAACGCATTGTACCGTTTAAACCAACCTATGCTATTTGCAGAAGTTCGACAATACATTTGTGCTGAACATGGTCTTCTTGATTTTTCTGATGCTCCTGGTTGCGGAAGCGATCCCAGTAATTCTATTCAATCCTGTATAATGTTCTTATTAGATTGCAAAGAAAGTGACTGGGTCGTCGATATGATTGAGCTACTCTTTAAAATCGCTGTTGATTACCGTTTAGCTGGACCCAAAACGATTGAGACCTTGAACATGAGATTCCGAGAGAACGGAGTCGGACTAGAATTTGTGGAGGACCAATTCATCAAAATTGACTCTACCTTACTCCATATGGAGGCAATTAAGCCAGCACTCCTACTCATGCATAACGCCCAATTCGCAGGACCTTTGGATGAATATTTAGAGGCACATGGACAATACCGTGACGGTGACAATAAAGCTGCCATCACTTCCGCCGCCAAGGCGTTCGAGAGCACGATGAAAACCATTTGCCAAGCCAATGGGTGGTCGACAGGAAAGGGAACAGCCGCCGCACTCATTCAGACACTTTTCGACAATGCGTTCCTTCCAAGCTATTATCAAACCCAGCTTACCTCACTTCGGGCGACGCTGGATGGACTGCCAACAGTCAGAAACAATAACACAGGACACGGTCAGGGGGCGACGATTGTCAATACCCCGGATTACCTGACCCAATACGCTCTCAACCTAGCTGGGGCGAACATAACCTTTTTGATTAAAATATATAACGAATCTCAGAAATAGACTGATTATCTCAAGCTTAAATCAATTATGTACCTTCATCATCGTGACCTTATCAATTAGAACTCAAAAAGGAGTATTCATCATGAAAACATGTTTACAAGTGCAAAAATCAAGATAGTTTTTTACAAGTCATCACTCTATTAGTCATGTTTCATTTTTTGTCAAACGAGACTGTTGAGTGGCTTGCTAGAGCACAGGAATTGGGCAGTTTATTTGATTTCAAACACAAAAAGTCACAAGACCGTATCCTGGTCTTGTGACTTTGTTTTTTTAGCGAAGCTCTTGGCTGAGCGGGATAACTGTTTGATCTAACGTGGTTCGCCACTCTCGCTTCATCGACGGACCATACTTCAAGGGCATAGCCCCGGGATTGGCTTCCTTGTAACTTGCGAAATCTTTACTGTTGATAATACCGCCGATGTTTGGAATCGGGTCAGCACCGATATTGTATTGAACGGCAGAGGCGTATAGTTCCCTCTCCTCGACAAACCAGAGCTCAGCAAAATCACGGACGGCTTGTTCGTAGGCGCCTGTGAAATAGCCTCGTTTCAGTGTGAAGATGTCATCTTCCTCGATCTCGCCGCCATCAATCGCATTTAAAATCGAACGGTATACTTCTTTAACGACCTCAGACTTGTTCAACTTCTGGAGCGCCTTCTCGATTTCAGAACGGACGTCGGCATTATTGGCCGAATAGGTGCCGAGTAACTTGTCGATATAGCTCGAGTCGACATCATAGAGCCTCGCAGTATTGTCCCCAAAGAACTCGATATCCGAGAAATCAGGCGTGTTGTCCGGGTCTCCATCGTCAGGGTCAGGCTTTTCCAGTAATGAGCCTTTGACCGTATTGTAACTGCCGACGAAATCCTCGACCGTCTTCACTTGGTCCTGGAGGGTCTTCGATTTCTCCATATCATCGTTATACTCGTCGTAGGTGACGAGTGCCTCGAAAGCGTTGCTCAGCTCCTGGAATGCCTTGACGTACTCGACTCGCTCCTCTAACGTCGAGTGTTCATCAATCTCACCAGGCTCGGCAGCCAATTCAAGCAGCGCCTTATGCGCTTTCTTGAATCGCTTCTTCGACTCCTCGTACGTCGGATAGACGAGGCTCGAATCGTCGTTCTCGTTCGAATAGAGGCGGGTCGCATCCTGGACGTTCTTCTCCATGAGGGCGGGCTTCCGAAACGTCACGATCAATCCTTTCGTCTTTCCCGGGAAGGTCCGGTTCGTTCGGGAGAACGCCTGGATCAGGTTCGCATAGCTCAGGTTCCGGTCGACGAAGAGCGTCTGGATGGTCGGCGCATCGAAGCCGGTGAGCAGTCGGTCGACGACGATGACGAGGTCGATCTGGTTCCCGAACTCCTTGAACTCGGCCTTCTTGCGCGCGAGACGGTTGTTGATGTCCCCGTTGTAGCGCTCGATGTCCTCGATTGACCATGCCGTCCCGTAATAAGTGTTATAGTCACGGATGACCTGTCGCATCTCGTCCTCGACCTGCTTCGAGTTGTCTTCGTTCTCCTGCATCGAGTACGTGATGGCGATGCGTGGGAAGTCCGGGTCCTCGATGGTGCGTCCCTTCCGGATTGGATGTCCCGCGAACTCGTTCGTCATCCAGTCCGGGTCCTGCTTCATCGCCTGGATGGCCTGATAATACCGTTTCGCCATCGCGATCGAGCTCGTCGTCAGAATCGCTGACTTCTGTGGGCGCCCATTCTTGAAGTCGAACTTCGTGTAGGCGTTGTCCGGGCGGAACATCTTATGGATGACCTTCTGGATATGCTCGTCCCGCTCGTACAGGTCGTTCGGGATATGCTTCTCCTTCTCCATCGCGTCCATCTGGTCGATGAGCTCGTTCAACTCGTTGTCGGAAAGGTCGGCATGCCTCTCGTCCTGACGGAGGATGCTGAAGATGCGGTTGTTCAGCGAGGTCGGTTCGATCGTGTCCTCATGTTCGACCTGGAAGCCGAGCACGGCCCCGTCCTCGAGCGCGTTCTTGATCGTGTACGAATGGAGCAGCTCCCCATACTGCTCACGGGTCGTGCGGGCGAGCTGCCCTTGCGCCTGCTTCTTGTTCTCGTTGAAGATCGGCGTGCCGGTGAACCCGAACCAGGTCGAGTTCGGGAAGAAGCCTTTGATGGCCCCCATCCCTTCCGCACTAAGCGCCCGGTGACACTCATCGACCACGAAGACGATATGTTGCCCGATGAGTTTTTGGAAGCGGTGTGCGCCCTTCTCCTCTTCCTGCTTCTGTGCAATCCGGAGGGCCGCCTCGAGCTTCTGACGCGTCGTGATTATGACCGTGTTCGAGTTCGTGTCGGACAGGAGCGTCTCGCTCAGCTTCTTCGAGCTCGACGTCCCGACGATCAAACTGTTGGCTGCGGCGTTCCCCGACGAGATGCCGGTGTTGAACTCCGAGGCGAACTTCGTGAACTCGCTCGTCGTCTGGCTGTCGAGGTCCTTCCGGTCGATCAACATGATGGTCCGGTCGACCCCGGGCTTCCGAGCGAGGAGTTTCGTCGACACGAAGCTCGTCAAGGTCTTTCCGGACCCGGTCGCGTGCCAGACGAATCCCGACTCATGTCGCGCTGCCGACGCAAAAAGTGCCTCGATGGCATGGATCTGATACGGATGAAGAACCATGAGCGCCTTGTTGTCCTGGTCCTCGCTGACGATCGTGTAGTTAGCAATCAAGCGGTGCGCGTCCGGAATGTTCAACATCTGTTTCACGAACTCGTACAAGTTATCGACTTTCCGGTTGTCGGTCGTACGCCAACTGAAGACGAACTTCCGATGCATGTCCTTTGGGAGCGCGTTCGCGAAGTAGCGCGTCGTCTGTTCGTTCGAGATAACGAACAGTTGGAGCGTCGAGAAGATGTTGTTTCGGAACAGACCCTCTTCCGCATACTTCTTGATCTGGTTGTGCGCCTGGTACACCCCGTCCTTCGCCGTCACCTTCTTCAACTCGATTTGGACGATCGGGAGGCCGTTGATGAGGAGCGTCACATCGAAACGACGGTCACGCCCGTCCTCGTCCACCTTCTGTTTGGCAATCTGATGGACGACCTCATACGTCGAGATGCCGCCCCCGATGTCGCGGTTCGAGTAGAGGATGAGTGACATCGAGCCAAGCGAAGTGTCTTCCCGCTCGATGGTGATGCGGGCGATGCCGTTCTCCCCTTTCAACCAGCGTGCCGCATCGAACGGTGTCTGCGTCTTCGAGAGGAGCTCCGTCTTGATGGTATCGAACTCCTTGTTTGTGATCGGATGTTCCCCAACCTCTGATAAGTTGTTGCGCGTGATCTTATGACGGAGGTTGTCCCAGAGGTCTGCCTCCGATTTCAAGTCCGGTCGATAGTTCCATTGGTTGTGCCCTTCCCCGAGCACCTCGATCAGTCGATGTTCGACCGCAAGTTCATCACTATGTGTCGTCTTCACCACGATTCTCCTTTTCGTCCCATTTGTTTATATGAACATTTTCTGCAGAAAGCCCTTTTTCGTTTCCTTCAAGGCTTCAACTTCTTTTTCTTTCAACTCGATAACCTCATCCAGTTGTCTGAAAAAATCGCCGATTTTGATCTGTTCTTCTATTGAAGGAACCATAACTGAATAATTCTCTAAATTATTTTTATTCAAATTTCCTATAGCACCATTTCCACCTGAAACATGAACTTTAATAAATCGGTCATACCATTCAGTACTCATTAAAGTATTTACAAAATACGGTGTTTTTGCTGAAGCAATTAACATAAATCCTCCGTGCACAGTCGGTTGATCCAATTTTTTTATCAAAGCATGCTTTCCTACTAGGTTACTCGATCCATTTGCAGAGGTAATAAGTATTTCATTTTCTTTGGCATAATCAATATTCACAGCTTCCTGCTTAACAAACACGTCATCATTTTTTAAGATAAATGAATCTCCTTTAATGTTTGAAGACCTAAGTACTCTCACTCCTGTTTTATCAACATCTTTTGGTTTATAAGTTAAACCTCTTCTGATTTTAGCTAGATTTTTGAACTTCATTTCTTTCCAATTTTCCTTGTATCCACTTAGTCTTATTTCAGGAATAAGTTGTCCTTTTTTAGGAAACATCTTTTGCAAGAAACCTTGTTTCGTTTGTTTGAGGGCTTCAAGTTCTTGCTGATGAAGAGAAATCGTATCGTCTAAGCTTTTAAAGAATGAACCGATTTTCTTTTGTTCTTCTAATGAAGGCAGGTTAATATTTGTTGACAGAACGTTCTCATTATATAGTCGCTTAATTGTACTACCTTCGAGACCACTCCACTTAACAACCTGATAAAATTGATATAGAAATGAGTTATCTAAAGGCTCTTTATGTGCATTAAACCAAATAATATTAGAGTCTTGAAAATAAGCATCTTCTCCATCGTAGATAACTGTTCTACCGATTGTACCGGAAGCTGATAATAGTATATCCCCTACCTTGGGATATATATATTTTTCTTTATATTCTTCATATGTTTCTCTAGAAATATATGAATCTGCTATTTTACCGAAAGTACCGATTTTATAGAATGGTATCTCACCCTGTGCAGTAGTCTGCTCTTTAAATATCCTTTTACACATGGCTACAGACCCAAGTTCTTTAAAAGTCTTTGCTTTCCATTCATGTTCATACTCTCTAAACCTTAAAATCGGAGTCAACTTACTTTCCATCCTTGAACACCTCTAACGCCCCTTGAATCCATTCGTTTTCTTTTTGTCCATATTTAAGCGACGAAATCATCTCAAATAGACTCGCTTCCAGCTCCGCTTTCTTCTCACGGACTGCTTTTAACTCGCTCCCGATTGCTGCCAAATCGATTTGTTCTTCCTCTTCAAACATATCGACATATCTCGGGATATTGAGGTTAAAATCATTTTCTTTGATTTCATCGAAACTTGCGACGTAAGCATATTTTTCAACAGTTTCTCTCATTTTATACGTTTCAACAATGCGTTCTATATGTTCAGTCGAAAGTTTGTTCTGATTCTTGCCTTTGATGAAATCTTTACTCGCATCGATGAAGAGTACATCGCGTGCCTCTCGATTCTTCTTCAAGATGACGACCGTGGTCGGAATCGATGTTCCGAAGAACATGTTTCCTGGCAACCCGATGACCGCATCTATACTACCGTCTTCCAATAACTTCTTACGGATGACCCCTTCAGCCGCCCCACGGAACAAGATACCGTGTGGCAAAACGATTGCCATCGTTCCTGAGTCTTTCAAATGATAAAAACCATGAAGTAGGAAGGCGAAGTCTGCTTTCGTCTTCGGTGCCAACTTGCCGTATCGGTTAAAGCGTGAATCATCAAGGAAAGTAGATTCCGCTGACCAATCAGCAGAATACGGAGGGTTCATTAGGACGGAGTCGAACGTATATGGCTCATCTGTCGGCCAATCCTTGTTCAAGGTGTCCCCGTTCCGTAGGCGCATGTCTTCACTATCAACACCATGAAGAATCAAGTTCATCTTCGCCAAGTTGAACGTCGTCGTGTTCAGCTCTTGTCCGTGATACTTCACGCTGTCCGGATAGTTCAGGTAGTTTCGGACGTTCAACATGAGCGAGCCGGAACCCATCGTCGGGTCGAAGACACTGAAGAGTTTCTTATCTTCTTGTCCAATGGTGACGATGCGTGCCATCATATCCGATACCTGATGAGGTGTATAGAATTCCCCCGCTTTTTTCCCGGCCTCTGAGGCGAATTGGCTGATTAGGAACTCGTATGCGTCCCCAATGACATCGCCGCCATAACCTACTAAATCGACATACGCCAATTTCTTCAATACTTCCGTGATGGTGATATTCCGTTGCTGGTCATCCGAACCGAGTTTCTTCGACTTCAGGTCAACGTCATCGAACAGGCCGTTGAACTGCTCATACTTTGAGGCCAACTCAACGAACGCCTTGTTGAGGTCATTCAATTGGAAGATATTTTGCTGTGCTTGTTCTGCGAGAACGTTGAAGAGGTACTTTGGTTCAATGTCATAACCGAGCACATCGACGAGTGTCTCAATCAAGTCGTCCTTGATGTCGTCATCCACCAATAATTCAATGTAGAGTGCTGTCTGCTTCTTCTGCGTATCGTAGTCTTCAAGCGAAGCATCTGCGCTCACAACGACTTTCTCGAGCAACTTGTCTGAGAGATATTTATAGAAGATGAGGCCTAATAAGTAGTTTTTGTATTCTGAGGCGTCCATTTTGCTGCGAAGGTTGTCCGCTGCGCTGAAAAGTTTTTGGTTCAATGCTGACATGTCTATTTCTCCTGTCTAATATTCGAAGTTTAGTGATAAAAAATTATTCCACACTAAGAATTATAACGTTTCTACTAGACTTCCGAAAGCAGAGCCTTACCCAATATTTTACACACCATTTCGTTTAATCCAACTTATAATAGAGAATACTCATGAATTAGTCATTCTGGGTCGCTACCTCCTATGTTCTATACAAATATACAACTCGCAATTTCAACTGATTTTCTCATGATTTTAAACTTACGTAATTAGGAGGAATTAGGATGCACAAAAAAGATGATTCTCTCGACAAGAAGGAATTTCAGGAGTCAGAGTTAAAGAACAAACGTCGTCAGTCTTTAGCTTTAGAGCCAACCATTCCGCTTAGTGAATTAACACTAACAGACCCTATCATGAAAGTGACGCTATGGATCGGGAGTTTTGGCGTTTATAACGAGTCCATTTTGACTTTTCATTCGAACGGTTTCGTTAAACGAGAACTCTTGATCCTTCAAACGTTTGGCGAGGAACAACGGATAGAATCCGGTTGGTACAACCAGGATGACTCTGCAAAAGTCTTAAAGAAATTCAATTCTTTTAAGACGCATCTCTGGCCGGAGTTGTTCGTAGAAACAGAAACAATCACTCACGATGGGACCCAGTGGAAGTTGGAGGTCTGTAAGAAGGGGGAGGAGACTAGTTCCTATAGCGGTAGCAATGCTTACCCGCCGAAGTGGAGGTCCCTCAAAAAATTGTTCGGCCACTATTGACGTCCAATCGTTTGTTGACCAGCCCTTACAGGAAGGTGTGAGGATGCCACATGGGAAAGAAACGAAAACCAATCCGCAAAGTCATCAAATATGCCCCTAAACTTGTTTTAGAGTCTGCTGTGTCACTCGGTCATTACGGAGCCCTTGCTTTTGAGATAGCAACCAATCCAATCAAACTTCTCTCAGTCAATTTTTCCGATGAACTCGCAAAGTCTCCCTACGTGAAATACCGGCGCCGCTTCATGGACTATTTCGCATGGAAACTGTATTCGGAGGGCGATATGACCCTCGAGAACATGTCCTGGCTCATGGGAGAGTTCAAGACACGCGATGATGTCGTCAAACTGTTCATCGCCCGTGCCAAAGAGATTTCGGAGACCAATCACTCTTATCAGGCGACCACTCTATTGGCCATCTACTCTGCTAAAGTTTTTGCCCGGCCAGAACTCGCCGCAAGTAGTGAGTCCGCTTTCTTCTTGCATCTTCTGTCACAAGTGAATGACAACGACCTTCGCCATTTTGAACTCATCTATGACCACGCGGCTGCTCTCGAGCATAAATTTACTCCACTTTACGCTTGTGACGCCTATTATCAATCAATAGGTAATCCAGTCTTTCAACAACTTCCCCCTCAAGAACGGGAGGCTGCTCTCTTGGCGAGGCTAAGCGACGACCCGGAATTCGTATCGTTTTACACGAGTACAGACAAGCTGACATTCCTGGGTGTATTGATGCAGCGTTCGTTCAGTTTTGGAAGCATCGGACATACTCAAATCTCATTGAACCCGTATAGCAATACGTTAAAAGAACTATTAGAAGAGTCTCGGTTGTTGGAAGAGTCCTTGATGCGTTCATCGAGACCTTCGTAACCTCGAGCCCGAACCGAATAGTCTCGATAATTACGCATCTTGATCAATCAAAAGTTTTTATATACAGAGTACTTACTGTATGGTCATATCTAATCAAAAGTGACGAGAACACTTTGAAATGTATACATTTCGACGTCGAAACGGATTAGGCTTGTCAGTAATGCCTCGTCTTGTGTTTACGTAGTAAATACGCGAAAATGGAAGTGAGATGAATGTGAGTCCATATGCGTTCAAACGAGAAATCTATCAAATGGTAAAGTGGTGAATGCTGTGCAGTCGAATGAAACCAAAGTGACCTCTTTTCGAGTCTCCCAAGAGGTAAAAGAACATATCCAGCGATTGTCGGAACAGCGGCAACTGTCTACAAATCAATTGTTTGAAGAACTGATCACCTTGGCTGATAAACAGGTGCCAGATCCATTGATCAGTGAGGAGAACGATGCTCTCCAGGCGGCATTGAATCAGGTGCTAGCCCTTTTCAATGAACGTGCCACGAGGCTTGAGCTTCAAACAAAGGAACACGAACGGATCCGTTCGCGCTATCAAAAGACGATTCATGACCTTGAGCAAAGCATCATCATAGAGTCGGAACAGCTCAAAGAGGACTATGAGCGTCAAGTCGCGGCCCACGACCAGGAATTAATTCCACTTCAACATCAAGTGGAGCTTCTGTTCGCCGAGAAACAGAACGCTCAGGACGCCCTCGAGACCGAACGTGCTTCTTTCAAAGAGGAACTGAAGGCCCAGAAGAAGTTGGTTTTTAACTTAGAAGAAGACGTCAAGAAGCTCGAGCAAGATCGCAGTCAGCTCAATCGGCAAAACCAGAACCTGATGGACACGCTTGACGAGTTGAAGGCACGAACGCGACGAAGCGACCAACTCGAAGAGGAGAACCAAAAACTTCATTTGGAAGTGCAGCTCCTCCGTCGTGAAAAAGAGGCGTTCGAGAACCGGTTACAGGAACAGATCGAGCTCGCCGTCCTTCGGGAGCGAAACAAGCTATCGGATAGTAAATAACATGAAGAAAAGTACCCAATACACGTCATACATCGACGCGGCTTGGGTACTTTTTTGTCTTGATGATGCAACATCGTATTCATATCTCATCAATGTGTTGATCGAGCACAATTAAATCATGGGGACGAATCGTCTTGAAAAACTTTCGAATCTGGCTCCTCTTCACGACTTCATAACGCTTCAAATGTATACAGAAATCCATGAAGGTATGCTGACGAATGAGTATTTCCTGTTCCTCTTGGTTTACGATGTAAAGTTCAGCGTCATTGATGACTTCTCGTATGTCCGCGTCATCGCTACATATCAAGCCAGCACTGATCAACCTCGCGGCAGCAAGGCTATGAATCTCACCCAGGTCGCTCGTATGTTTGAGTGGCCGTCCTTCTCGGATTTTCTTTTCGTCCAGTTGTTGGAACGCAAGGCGGACTTCTGTCAGATAAACGAGATAAAGGTCATAGAGGTCATCCGTCGCAATCGATGCTTCCGATTCAGGATCGAACAACACCCACGTCCCGTTGTTGATGAACGCGTCGACCTTGTCTCTTACCGAAGATGTCTTCAGTTCATTCAACACCTCCACATGGATAAGGACTTGTCCATACAGGCTGTTGATCCAATCAAAGACGTCGGCTTGTCGAAAGCTTGCCGCATGAATGATGATGTTCGCATCGATGAACACCGGCTCCTTAATCATGGGGCACGTCCTCTTGTAGACGACTGATTTCATCTTCTTGTAACGTTTTAGCCAGATCTGGTCGATAGACGGAGAGTTTGTTCGCAGCGTTCAATCGTGTCAATCGTTCTTCTTCCACTGCCTTGACGACCACTTGTTCATAGGCCACAAATGAATCGAAGCGTTGGGCTTGATCCAATGGGCTCGGGGCAATCCCGAGACGGTTCCGTTCTTCGCGCCAATCGGCTTCCTGTTCACTCAAGTCAGCGAATCGGTAATTGAGTTCTCGGAGTCGTCGGACGACCGAGATGTATGGGACTTGGGCCATATCTGCCAAATAGATGATGGCGGACTTCGTATCATAGCCGTCCTTCAGTTTCTCCCACACTTCTTTGGTCGTACCCTTCGGCAACATGATCGCAGCTGCGAAACGGTCAGCCGCCCGCTCGTGATCGAACCCATCGACTTGCCATTCGCTCGCTTCAGACAAGTGCCATAGTTCATGGGCCGCGGTAAAGTAACGCATACGTAGCGGTTGGTAGGAGTTCAATGCAATGAACTCTTCTCCAGACATATGCTTGATTGCGACACCGTAATACGAGTCGTCCTCGACATATTGAAAAATGAGGTTTGCTCGTTTGGCCAATACCTGTTCGATATAAGCACCAATGAAGACTTGGCTATCAATGACTTGCTCTAAAAAGTCGGCTGCAAACGCTTCTGCCGTGTCTTCCGCAAATTTTGTAGTTGGCTTCATTATAAATCACCCTTGAGACCGACATAATCCTCTATCGCAAATTTCAGACGCTCAAGCTCCATTTTGGACCGTCGATTTGAGAGTGTCCCGCGCAACTCGACCGTCATGCGCTCTTCTCTCATTGGAGCATCAGTTGTCAATTCGTTGACCGATACACTTAATGCCTTCGCGATTGCAACGATCCGTTGTGGTTGGATGACACGGCTCTCATTTAACATATGACCGACCAGTGCCTTGCTGACCCCGATTTCTTGGGCCAACCATTGTTGCGACTTTTGATTACCCTGTAGCCATGTTTTTATATTGTTCACGATGATTGTATTTGAGTTCATGATGACACCTTCCTTCTAATACGATTATACTCTTCTTTGTATTAGTCTACAAACTAATCGAATAAAATTGTAGTCGAATTCGATACTATGTATCCGTTGGAGTCTAATATTTATTCGATATAAAAAGACACCATTCTTTTTTTAGTAAGTTGTGGTGTCATGTATAAGTAACTTATTCGATTGTTTTACCTGTAATTTATAATTCAACCGATTTTCCTATCAGGGAAAGTCTCTTGATCGATATATATGATAAAAATCAAACAAGCAAGATGAAGCGATAAAATTACCAACGAATCTAATAATTCATCAATTTTATTTGTAGAGGCTACATACAAAGATATGATCCCACCTCCACCTATGAAAATGATTAATAACACTTTCCTCCAGTTTTTAATACGAGGCTTTTTAAATAGGGAGCGCAAGATGATTCCTATTAAACTAAACAAGAGAAGAGCAATCAACAGTATTGAAACGACCGCAAAGAAGTCGAGCATTTGTATATTACCTAACCAAACCATCATGCATAGACTCATGAAGCTCATAAGTAACATCCATAGTAAAAAGGCAAAAAATGCAGGACGAACAAAGCTGAGAGTCAGCCGATATAGGTCTTCTAGATCTCTTAGAAAACCTCCTGGAACAGTACTACCTTTTAGATTAAGTAGGCGTCTGATTTCTATGTTTATAACAGACATTACGTCTTGATAGTTAATACTTTTCTCATTAATCCAATAGAATGACTTTGTGGCAATCTGACTGTCCCCGACTTGACTCAGTTTATATAACGCGTCATTTAATTCTTCTCTATCCATAGTGTCCTTGTTAAGACTTCGATGTACAGAAAATAGAGCATCCAATTGATCATTGTATGCAGTCAAGTTTCGTTCTTCTTTCATATCGAAGTATTTTTTCAATGTTGAAAAAAGATAGAAAAATATAATCATCATTACAACGAAAGTAAATAACTCCAAATAAGGGAGTTTGTAATTTTTTCCTAACTCTTTAAGAAATATAGAAATTAAATTGTTTAACATTTAATCTTGGTAACCCTTTAGATACTGGTCCAAGGCCCGTTTAATGATTTCATCTTCAGAGACATGCTCTTTTTTAGCGGCTTGAGTCAACCCGACATATAAAGGATCCGTTAAATCAGCAAAGCGAATCTGGACACGCATTGGTTTCACAGAGTTAGTTTCGACTTCGAGCACGCGTTGTTCCTGACGTTCGATTAACATCCGCTTCACTTCTCGGAGTTCTTCACGTGTCATTTCGTACACCGTCTTGTCTCCTGAAGCTGTGTAGTACTTCTTATTCTCAAGTAACGCGAGCTTCGGATCTTCTGGCCACGACAACAACTCAGCAAGTTTCGTCGCGCTAAAATCTTGCTCGAGCGTCTTTTCTAAGATGTTCGGACCGAAGGTGTTCCAAAATGACACGAAGCGGCTGACTTGTGGTTGGGACATTCCAATTCTATTTAAGAAGTCTTTCCACGTTCCTTGTTCTTTTTGGAACTCTTTTTTTGTTTCTGGATCCCGGAATAGACTGTTCGCATGGGCAAGAATACGACACTTTTCGACAAAGCTAGTCGCTTGAATCGCATCGATGTGGTTGTAATATTGAACAATTCCGTCCATATCCTCAGGAAGCTTCTTCGTGATGATACGTGACAACCCCGTCGCCGGCAGGGCCTGATAAGGGTTCGTCACAGTCGTTGTCGCAGAGAATTCTTTCACGGCCTCGACTTGTTCCGTACGGCTATCCGTCGCTTGTTGATTCTGATTCACCGGAAGGTTGGCACTAAATGTCGAAATCTTCGGTGTATGTTTCTTACGGTTGCGTGTCATAACGAAAGGACCTCCTGAGCAAGTTGTAGATAGGCATCGGTTGCTGGGCTCTTGTGGTCAATGACCGGACGAGACTCCCGTTGGAGTGTCTGTACCTTCACCGCGTAAGGGATCGTCGTCAAAACCGGAATACCAACTTCTTTTCCGAGTTCTTCAAGTTCCTCGACTGTCGTGACATCCCCTTTTGAGCGAGCGCTCACCATCGTCGGGATGAACGCTGCGATATGGATGTCTTCCCGGAACCGCTTCATCTCTTCAAGCTCTTCTGGAGCCGAGTAGACAGCGTCCATCGAGAACTTCTGCATCTGGACAGGCATCACGATTCGATCCTGGGCGACGAGTGCGCAGCGAGCATACGGGTTAAGCGCTGAAGTCGATCCTGGACAATCGATTAAGCAGATATCAAACAACTCGTCAATCTTAGAGAGTTCTTCACTGAGTCGATACTCATACCCAATTTGGCTCGTCAAGTCACTTGGCGAAGCCGAACGTCTGGTTGGCACAAGATAGACGGTACCTGTCTCATACTCGCATGTCACAATGACCTGTTCGATTGGTGTGTAGAATGGGTCATTCTCTTCTAGTAGACAATCGAGTAAGACTTTTCCTTCGTAATCGTTCGTGAGACCGAGTCCATTCGTCGAAGAGGCCTGATCGTCCGCGTCGATGACGAGGACACGTAATCCATCACGAGCATAAGCATGAGCCAAGTTTATGGTCGTCGTCGACTTTCCAACTCCGCCCTTTCGATTGTACAATGCGATTTTCTTCATGATTCGTCTCCTCGATTCTCGTCTGTGACGTCAATGGTATTGTCATTCACTGTCCGCTCGATAATTTCCGTCAATAGCTCACTCACACTCCGATTTTGGGCATGCGCATACTGTTGGAATTGATCGGACAGCTCGGTCGGGATTCTTGCTGAAAGAACGGCAGATGGTTTCTTTGTTTTTTGAAACGGGCTGACTTTGACCTGTTGCATAGGCTCACGGGTCTTACGGGCCTCACGGATTTGTTTGACCGTCAATTCGTCGACACCTCGAGACTCGCCATCGATATACAGTCCCTGTTCGACGACTTCCTCGACATTGTCGAGATACATCAGTTCAAACAGTTTAGAAGCCGGTAACCTTGCAAGTGATGCTTCAAGTGGATGTAACGTCTCATAGGCTTTGATATACCGGGATGCGAGAGAACTTGACATCGATACGGCCTCGAGGAAACCGATCCATTCTTTTTTGTCATGCATCTCAGAACGAGCGATAACGAGACGCTTCCCAATCTCAAATACAGAAATCGTTTGAACTTTTGAGAGCTCGTTGATTTCATGAACCAGGTCCTCGACTTCTTTCGATACTGGAAGTTTTTGAACGAGTGTACTGATATTCGTCAAACCGCTCTGATACGGATGCTGCTCACTCGGCTTGATTTTATGAATGTTACGATTCCGTGCCTTCATGATGTCTCACCTGCCTGTTCAACGACTTGCTTAGCCAATAGTCGAAACGGTTCAGCAAGTACCTTCGATTCCTTGGAGCGGTACTGAATGACACTCTTTCCACTATCGGCAGCTTTCTCGATGAATGTGGAGCGCTTGATCATCGGAAGAATGTCTAACCCCTCTTCCTTCGCGATAACTTCCATCGCTTCATAATACTCTTTATCTGCCTTTAAAGAAGCATCCATGGCGACGGGAAGAATACCTGTGATGACAAGGTCCGGGTTATAGAACTTTTTCACTTTTTGTACGGTACGGACCGTACTCGCAAGTTGGTCGAACACGAGCTTTTTCGGCATGAACGGGATGACCGTCATGTTTGACGTCGAAAGCACGACTTTCGAGAGTTCGTTAATTGATGGAACCGAATCTAAGATGATCCAATCAAACTCATCCTCAAGCGGTGCAATCATGTCCTTTAATAAATAGAGCTTGTCTTGCTCGGAAATCAAATTGATCAACCTGGCATTTCGTTCATTCGAAGGGAGAAGACTCACATGATACGTTTTATCATCAAACAGGACTTCTTTGATATCGAGATTGCGTGTATGTACATCAAACATCGTCATGTACTTGATTGTGTCAGACTCTTTTAACATCAGTTTACTGAGCGAGCCTTGAGGATCTAAATCAATGATCAAGACACGTTGTCCTAGCTCACCTAATGCGTAAGCCATATTCAAAGAACAGGTCGTCTTCCCTGATCCACCTTTCGATATGTAAAACGTGAGTATGTTCATCTTCTCTCCCCTTTCTATCTCATATCATGTCATAATCTTATTTTCCTTACAACATAAAAACGAGTATAAACCGAATAAATATCAATTTAATTTGTATACATTGAAAATAAGTCATTGTATACGATGCTTACTAGCCGATAAATCATGTATACGTTTCGACGTCGAATTGTATACATCTGTTTATGAGTAGCTTTGTCAGAAACTGATTGAACAAGAACAGATCGGATTCCTAAATCTCTTAAAGAAGAAATACATTATATAGTTGGATCTGACTTTAAATAATAGAAGAAGATATACAAACCATATTCTTCTGAGTTTAAGAAATATAAATAGATTATAGAGAGTTAAATAAAGATTAATAGAATTAGAAAAGGTAGAGCACGTCCAAACCTAGTCATATCAGCCGCTCTGACAGTTTATGTGAAAAGAGAACCTTCAATGGGATTACCGTTTCTTTCATCAAGGCTTTTTTTATTTCACTAAGCATTTGGGATTAAAGAAACAAAAGATGATTTACTTCAATAAAAACTTGATTAAGTGGTTAGTAGTTTTGATTTTTTTCCAAAAATTAAAAATAGGACAGTCGATACCCCTTGACTGTCTAAGGGTACAGTTGCAAATAACACACAGACAGAAATCACCTGCAAAAATGAGTCATTTTCATATATATTTTCAAAAAAGTGCACGACTAAAAGACCATCATGCGATAGCCATTTTTGCCTGGGCCTTTTTAAGTTGTTGATGAAGATAGAAAATCGGTTCCTCAAAGAACAGTTTATGTGTACTCGAGTGGATCAAATCCTCACGATGGTGAAGGAATGCTTGTTTTAACTCTTCGACGACCTGTTTGAACGTTTTGGCCCCGAATGTATCGCTCATCGAGAAGAGTGAGTCACGGTTGACCTTGAGTGCGTCAAAGTCGAGGAACTCCCCTACTCGCTTACGCAGCTCAAACCAAAGGAGCTGAACTTCAGTGCGATCTTTCTCTTTGATCTGCTTACTGTCTTGCGCAGCCGATAGCTGGACTTCAAGTAAGAGCGGTCGTGTCACGTCTTGAACCCGTTTCTTGAGCGAGACATTTTGTTTCACCATGTTCAAGAAACGCTTACTGTCCTCGACAAGCGAGACCTGAAGGAATGTAAGACCAGACATCATCTTTTGGATGGCGAGTTTATGGCCACAGTATTTAGGAAGGAATCCTTTGATCTCATCGTAGGTCAGGATGGCCTGTTCATTTGACTGGACATGGACATCTTTCTCGACCTGGACGATTGTCCGTAGTGCGAGTCGCAACGTGTTCACATTATCAAGCGCGATCAGTTCAGACAAGAGGCCGTGCCAAACAGACGTATACCCGGTCTTCGAATCGACCGTAGCACCGTCTACAAACAAATCACGATAGTTTTCAAGGTAATCCGTCAATTGAATTGAGATCACTCCTGGGAAGTGACGTACGACCGTCATGAGGCCATTCTGCTCGAAGATCTTTAAGTTGTTATGTAGGGAGCGGACCGACGTGCATGCAAAATCCGCAAGCGTGTTGTCTTCTGCAAATTCAATCTTCCCTTGGTCATCAGCATAGGCGAGAATGGAGAGAATATGACGGATCCGAGACTTGGTCCACTTGAAGGCCATGAAACAGGCCGGGATGTTATAGTGGTGTTGCTCGTAGCGATAATGATCTGCGCGTTTCGTCCAACGCGTCAATCCGCTCATTGCGACCAATAGCTTATTGGCGACCAAAATATGTCGATTCGTCTCCATCATCTCTCCTACACCTCCCCTATCCTAAAATATGCTAGTTTCAGTATCTTGTTCTTTCTAAGTGGTGTCAAAGTGCGGTTTCGGTACGACCATTTGCGACCAAATTTAAAAAAGTGTTGGTGTTGAGCCATTTTCACAGGGGAAATAGTTGTCGTTTCAGTACGACGGTTTGCGACCAAATTAAGAGGAACGGCTTAATCAAGCCATTTTGAGCTTATTCAGAGTAGAATTTTCATCATAAAAGAGCAGAAAATGTCGTTTCAGTACGATGGTTTGCGACCAAATTGATGAAAGTGTCGTTTCGGTACGACAGTTTGCGACCAAAACCATCAAAAATGTCGTTTCAGTACGACGGTTTGTGACCATTTTTAAGAAATGGCAACTTAAAATTATTTAAAAAACTCATCAAAAAAGTGAGAGATGTCGTTTCAGTACGATGATTTACGACAGAAACAGCAAAAATGTCGTTTCGGTACGATGATTTGCGACCAAATTGATAGAGGTGTCGTTTCAGTACGATGATTCGCGACCAAATTCAGCGATAATGTTGTTTCAGTACGATGTTTTACGACCAAGTTGAATGTATAAGAATGATTTGTTGTCGATTTTATCTACCAAACAATATATAGGTGTCATTTCAGTACGATTGACTTCATACCACAGTGCTAGGAAATGGGTTGTTAATAAGAAAGATACATGTGGTCTTAAAAATCTGATGTGACGTGAGTGGATCATCGCTGGTATTGAATCCGTTTCCTAGCATTAAGGAGAAGAAAATACATGAATGTTCCATGTGAAACAGTGGCTGAATGACCAATACATAAGAAAAGAAGCCCATTTGTAAAAAAGGCTTCTTCTGAGCAGTTGCTTCTATTAAAGGAGTAATGTGTCTGTATGGTTCAATAACTCCCATGATTCGAGCGGATAGAACTTGAAGAAATAGTAATCGCCAGAGCGGTGCCAGTCTTTCAAGATGAACTCATGTTCTTTGATGCGGTCAAGGTTTGCCTCAAGTTCTAGTAAGTTCTCTGACTTACGCGATTTATTGAAGCGAATCGAGTAAGTAAATTGACGCCAATGTCGGCGGACCGGACTTTGTTCCCCTGTCTGGATAGCAGCCATTCGTTCCTTTTGAAGTACGAACGCTAAGTGATAAGCGAAGCTCCCCTTCAACTGTTCAATCTGTTCCCCATAGATACTGACGATTTGTTGCTTGAGCAGGTCGTCATAGACCTCCTCAGTTACGGTGACGATCACCTGGCTGTCTGCAAGTGTCGTCGCATTCTTGATTGTAACGGAAGAGAAGAGTCCACGGATAAAGAAGTCCCCTTCATCGTTGTGTCCCGCGACACGGTAATAGCCGAGCTTCATCAGTCGCTTCGTAGTCAGGTCGTAGCTTTTCCCGCTCTTGTTGGCATAGAGTTTTTCAACCAGCTGGACTAACGGGAAGATGATTTTACGACTTGTCTGGAAGGAGATATCACGGTAAGACAAAATCTCGGTGAAGGCCTCGAAGTCTTTAGAGTCAAGATCAGGTACTTTACCGTTTAACTCTTGAATGAACTCTTTACTGACCAAGACGGAGAGATTTTGCGGAACGCCTTCTTTGTATTTCGGGACAACTGAGTCGTAGTTCAAAAGTTCAAGGTTGAGCTGCGTCGCGTCGTTAAGTTTCTCATCGAGTTGATCGGTCTTGTTCTTGATGCGATCCGACATCCCGAAAAACGGGATGTCGACAGCGAGTGTCGGTGAGTGATGCGCCACCCGTTGCGTTGAATCAATCTCTTTCGCTACTTCTCCTAGAACCATGAGGACATCCGTTTTCAAAGTGGATGTCTTTTGATTCACGGTTTTTTGAGACCAATAAGGATACGTATGAATAAGTTGGTTCGGATCCTCGGCCCATTCTTCAATCTCGGTGATGCAGAGATTCATGTAGTCTTCAATCGTTTTCACGTGAAACTCTTTGTAGAGTCCTTCAAGACCTGCGACTTTCACGTATGCTGAGATCATGTCATGTTTGGCGCGGAGCTCTTTATTGTAACCGCGTGATTCTTGATAGTTACGGACAGCGGTTTTCACCCACCGACGTTTCAACTTCATGAAGGAGTAATATCGGATTTTTTTATAGGCACTCTCAATATTTTCAAGCGCATAATGTTCTTGATAGAGTGATGTGACGAAGTCATTGATGTCAAAAATAGATACACTATGGAGGATCTCCTCCATACCATGCTGCTTAATTGTATTAACCGCTTGCGAAATAATGAGTTGTTGGGAGCGGCTGTTGGAGGATGAGTGGTTCTCCATGTTAATCACCTCTTCTTCACTAAATATAGCATATTTATAAAAAAGCATACTTTTGTAAGTCATTTTCCGTTTGATATATTTTATTTCAAATACCGCAAAAGTATGCGCCGGCGCATACTTTTACTCATTAAAAAAATCCCCACCCACTAATTATGAATAATAAAATATAATTTGGAGTAAATGGTATTCCGATTTCGAAACGATATAATTAAATTAATGCTAGTAATAATAAAAAATAACTGAGGTGATCTTAATATGGATACGGAACTTGTAAGATACTCAAGAGCTGGAGATGTGTTTCATTACCGGTGGGCGGCAAGAAGATGTTTGGCCTTAATATCACCAAAGACTCTAATTAATAGCATTGTGATAGAGGGGTCAAATGAAAGGAATCTTTCGGGGGAATATGTTATCGATGTAGCAGAATACTCACAATCACAAAATGGATTTGATGAAAATATAACTTATTTTCAGTTGAAACATACTACAAAGCACAAAAACAATCCTTTCATGCTTAATGACCTTAGAAATACATTTGAAGGTTTTGCAAAAAGATATAACGATTTGATAGCCAAAGAACGAATTGATAATAACAACGTAAAGTTTGCAATAGTTACAAACAGACCAATTAGCGATGAATTAAAAAGTCAAGTGCTGATCATTTCCAGAAGTGAAAAACCAAACAAGAGATATATTCAGACCCTTTTAAAATATACAAACTTGAATATAAATGACCTAAATGATTTTTGTTCACGAATTATATTTATGGATGGAGAAGGAGACTATGATGCACAAAAATTCGAATTGCATGCAGAAATATCTTTACTAACTGCAGGTATTGTAGACATTCCAGAAGTTGAAAAATTGACTTCCTTGGTTCAACAAAAAGCTCTTCCAGATTCTAATGGAGTTATTACTCGTGAAGAAATACTTAAAATATTTCATGTGACCTCTGAACGAGATTTATTTCCTGCTCCTCCTGAATTTGAAAAAATAGAGAAAATGGTAATGAGAAAGCAACATTCTGATATTTTAGAAGTAGTTATGAATGAAGTGAATCCAGTAATAATCCACGCCCCAGGTGGCAGCGGTAAAACTGTATTTGCTCGTCAATTCATTGAGTCTTTACCAAATGATTCAGTTGGAATTATTTATGACTGCTTTGGTGGGGGACGCTATAGAAATAGAAGTGAAACAAGACACCACCATCGTCAAGCATTGACTCAAATGATTAATGAACTATCAATGAAAGGTTATTGTGATCCACTTATTGTAAATTATAATGCATCGGAAAGAGACATAATTAGAAAGTTTCTTGAAAGATTAGAGGTATCTATAAGTAGGGTAAAACTGAGAAACGAAAAGGCGAATTTGGTGCTAATTATTGACGCTGCCGATAACGCTGAAATGGCAGCAACGGAATTTAATGATAATTGTTTTGTTAACGAACTACTTCGCGAACACCCAATAGCGGATGTTAAAGTTGTGGCATTGTGTAGAAGCGAACGATTACATATGCTAAAGCCTAAAAATTATATTAAGACTATAGAATTAAAAGGGTTTACAGAAAGTGAATCTTTTTATTTATTAAAAAACCACTATCCTTATGTGAGTATTGAAGATGGAATTGAATTTCATAGGCTTACAAACGGTAATCCAAGAGTTCAATCAAATGCATTGGGTTTAACAACAACAATTTCTGACATGTTTAATAACTTAGGTAGTTTTGGCACAACTGTGGATGAACAAATAGAATCACAACTATCACACGCTATAGATTTATCTAAAGATAAACTTAGTGATGTTTACCAACAACAAATTGATTTAATTTGTACAGCTTTAGCTACGTTGCCACCATTTATCCCAATCAATATTTTATCCAAAGCAACGGGGGTTGAAGAGGGGACAATTACAAGCTTTGTATCTGATATAGGAAAATCTTTATGGATTACTGATAACGCTGTACAGTTTCGAGATGAACCTACAGAAACTTGGTTTAAACTAACTTTTGCGGCATCTTCGAAACAGATTAGTTTTTTCCTTGAGCAAATCAAACCGCTTTCCTATGACTCTGCATATATAGCATCAGCATTACCAAGCTTAATGTTACAAGCAGGAAAATATTCTGAGCTGGTAGAGCTAGCTTTATCTGATAGACATCTTCCTAAAAATCCAATTGATGAAAGGAATGTTAGGCTATTTCGTCTTCAATTCGCATTTAAGGCTTCAATGAAAGAAGATAAATATTCTGAAGCAATTAAATTAGCAATGAGGGCAGGAGAAGAATTCGCAGGGAATAGTAGACAATTAGATTTAATTAAAAAAATGTTGACTTAGTAGCACCTTTACAAGATGAGAATAGAGTTCAAGAACTCGCCTATAAACGACTACTCAATGGAGATTGGAAAGGTTCGGAAAATGTATATTCTGCAGCTTTACTCTCAACAGTAAATAAATTCAATGGAGAATCTAGAAGTTACCTAAGGGGAGCTAATAATTGGCTAAAGATATACTTTGAAAATCAAAAGGCAATGAAAGATGATGAAAAACATCTTCTTCACAATAGGTTAAAGGACGAAGAAATTTTTGAACTCACTTACACCCATCTAAATTTATTTGGTGTTGAAGCTGCATATAAATATTTAATGAGATGGACACCTGATATCTTGATTTATAACGTCTCCAGAATGTTGATTAATCGACTTATAGATTTTGGAGAAGTTGAAACGGCCAACAGCTTTGCCAAACTAGGTTTGAGAAATCCATATATAGTTGTAGCCTTCGCTTCAGAGGTTATGGAGATTGGATATATCCCAGATAAAAATGTATTAAATGATTGTCTGGAATTATTAATTAATAAACGCTCTAGAATCCCAAAAAGAAACATTAGCAGACATTATGATGAGACTATGACTTCATCACTTATCTCATTCGCGGAATTATGTGCTGCAACAAACTTACCGAAAAATAAAGTGATTCGACTAATAAATCATTATTTCCCTAGTAGTGAAATTAAATATATCGTAAATAATTATAACGCTGCATATCGATCGGCTTTTTTGCGTTCAATTTCTTTAAAAATGTATCTTTTGGATAATATGACTATTAATACGGATGAACTAGTTCCTTCAGAATTAATTGATAAAAAAAAGTATACTGATAATCAAGATGCTCGAGAAATTAAAGAACTTACAGGTGGGTTACTACCTTGGTACTTTGTAAGAATTAGATGCTTAATTAATCATACTTGTAATATTGAAATTGAATTGAATAAGGCTCAGGAAATTTCAAACAAAGAAAGGGTAAATCGATATAAAGAATATGATGTCATTCCGCGTGAAATTACGAAGATATGCTGTGACATTTTAATCTTTCATGAATTCGGATTTAGCTATAGTGTTGAATCATTCTTTGATAAGTATATTTTTAAATCAGACAATTTATTGTTAAAAGATATTTTAACTTTAGTGCGTGCCATTTATCGTTTAAATCATTTATCGGAAATAAGACTAAAGTGCGAACAGCACACTTACCAGCAAATAAACTCCGTGACAAATATTAATCCAGAAGAAAAAGCTGAATTTTATATAAAGCTTGCTCGTGCTGTAATGAACAATGATATGGATGATGCAGCTGTCTATTTTGATTGTGCAATAAATGCTTTGTCCAAATTTGGTGATGAATTGGCAGAAAGATGGGAATCGATTGTTTCTCTTGCAAATATTAGAAAGATTGATGAACACGTATGTGACGAAACAGCATACAGATTTATTCGTTGTGCTGAGCTAATTGGAGAAAGTGTGGAGCGAGAAAAATACTGGAATAGAAATGAAGCTATAAAAACCTGTACACGATTATCCCCTGCTTCAGCTATAGCTGCATTAAGTAGATGGCGAGATCGAGAAGTTGGAAATTTCAATCACCAATTAGTTGAGTTAGCTAGCGAGCTTGTGAGTAGAGGTTATATAACTCCAGAAGTGGGTTGGTCACTTTCTTCGTTCATGAACATATATGACTTAGAGAACTTTGCATTACTTTGTTTAGATAAAGAAGAAAAAATTGAAAATCGGACTATATTGTTTAATTCAATTATCAAAGAGTTAAGGATTAATGGAGCAGAAGGAGAGATATGGACAAAAATTAAAGAAATTTCAACAGAATATTCTCTAAATAATGAATTGTTAGATGATGTGCTTCTTAATATGGGTAAAAACAAACTCAAAAATAGTAATATACTTAACCACGAACCGGTAGCGTCGTCAGTGATTTCTAAGAGTGACGAAGTATCAAAGTGGAGTGAGTACCTACAAAGTCTAAATTTGAAGTCCTCTAGTGGTATTAAAAAAGCACTAATTTTTTATCGCGAATCTGACAATTTGGGTGGAAATAGAAGAGCGTACTGGAATGAAATTTATAGACAAGTTTCCGATGCGACAGCTAAAAATTTCATATATGAATTGATACAATCCGAGGAAATTGATTTTTACGATTTGAAACTTGGATTAGAGTTAATACCGGAAAAATGGCTAAAAAAAGTAAGTGTAAAAAAAGAATGGCCGCACTTTATGGAAATGATAGGTAATAAGCATGCATTATATTTTTTAAACAAAAGCACACTAAGTTTTTTTGTTAATTCATTGGATGCTGGCAGCGCAAATCTTCCCTATATTGAAAAAGGAGTAATTGGAGCAATAACAAACCATATAGAAATGGTTAGAAGTTCCGATTTTTTTGGGATAGTAGACATACTAAGTAACCATATTTCCACACAAGAAGCTACAAAGTTATTAGATTACTCTTTATATAGATTGGAAATGCATATTGATCCTGATTACAGCGACGGTCTATGGTCCCCTAAGTTGTATTTACAAGATGGTCTAGCAAGTGCTCTTACAGGATTTATTTGGTCTGCTTTAGGGTCGCCGAAGTCATCAATACGATGGTGTGCAGCACACAGTGTTAAAAGATTAGCAGAGTTTAATTGTGAAAATGAAATTGACCAGTTGATGAACTGGATGGAGAAAGATACAGTTGGAGCCTTCGGAAATTTTGAATTCCCTTTTTACAATCTTCATGCAAGGTTATTTTTGTTAATTTCGTTTGCACGAATTTCAAAAGACAATGCGGAAATACTATTACCTTATACCGAAAAATTTCGTTACTTTTATCATGACTCTTCTCATTTTTTGATTCAAAAATATTCAGCCGATATTTTACTTAATATTGGTTCAATAAATGGCAATGAATTTGAGTGTGGAGTATCAGATTCAATTCTGATAATTAATGATAATGAATTGGAGCCGGTTGAAGAAAATACACATTCGGCGTTATTTGATTCAGATTATAAGGAGATAAATCAAAATAGCCTCGATTTTCATCATGGCTATGATTTTGAACGTTATTGGTTCGAGTCTTTAGAATCCGTGTTTAATATTCCAAATGGTATGATTGCACGCCTTGCTTCTAATGTGATAATAAATGAATGGAATATTGATTTTAAAGGTGACTATCTAAATGATCCTCGACAATATTTATGGAGAATGTCATATGAGCAAGAGAATACTTACCATAGTCACGGGAATTATCCCTCAATAGAAACCTATAGTTTTTATCTTTCATTCCATTCAATGTTTAATGTTATTGGGAAAATATTTAACAAAATTCCATTTACCAATCGTGAAAACAAAGATGAATTTGAAGAATGGTTGGATAGACACTTTTTAACCCGTAATGATGGTTACTGGTTGTATGACAGACGAGATCCTATACCTTTAGCAAGCAGAGGGGGTAATAGTTTAGAAAGTAGTGAATACGATGAAATAAATGACTTTCTTGAAGGGATTTTTTCGAAACGAAATGGAGAAATATGGCTTAATGTTTTCGGGACGTGGACTGAAACAGAAGGTAATAAAACTGAAGAATTTAACATAGCTAGTTCTCTTGTATCAGCGAAAACATCTGATGCACTTTTAAATGCTTTAACTACATGTTCCGACCCTTATGATTTTAAATTGCCTGAATATCAGGAAGAGCGAATGGAAATAAACTCAGGAGACTTCAATTTAAAGGGCTGGGTGTATCAAGAGCCCATTACTGAGGGTGCCGATTACTTTGATCCTCATTCTAAACATTTGCTGTATCCAGCATATAAAGTTGGAGATACCATTGCTAAGCAAATGAACTTGTATTCTGATTTGGAAAATAGAGAATGGAGAGAAATAAATGACTCAGATACTTCAGTAAATTGTGAAATGTGGGCCCCTATGTCTACAGAGAGTGATGAAAACTATATAAGACGTGGGAAATTACTTTCTGCCTCTTTGTCCTTCTTAAAAAAACTATGTAAAGAGTATAAAAGTGAGCTTATTGTTGAAATTCAAATTAGAAAAAAATTAATTAGTGGATCATATCAAAGATCGGGGGAACCTTATAAATATGAGGCACCACACAACAAACTCTTTATCTTATCGGCGGATGGAAGACTCAGAGACTCGGAAAAATATCATAAACTATGGTAAGAGCCTAGTAGAAGAACTTAATTTAGATCCCGGTGTAGATACATTAGGACGATGGATGGCTCATTATATTGCTGAACAAATAAAAATTGCAGAAAATTCTACGGGAATCGAAAAAGCAGTGGCAGAAGAAAAGTGTTTTGAAACAATTCTTAAGCTTTGGGAGCACGAAGTTATTCTGCCTGGGAAAACAAAACCATTTACCGACTTTGAACCTATTTTCCGAACGCTTAATAGACTTGATCCTGAACGTAATCAAAATTACTTTTTCGATAGAAATGATTCATCAAAAGGAGATTCAGAAGAATTTAATTCTTTGCTAGATTTAGCAATAGAAATTGATAAAGTTGCTCGGATATGGATTTTGCATATTTTGAATAAAGCTACAAAAATCTCTACTAACGAAGCTACAATAAAATGGTTAGAAATTTCAAAAGGTCAAATAGAGAAAAATAAAATGACTGTATTGTACGAGGAGCTAATTTGGGGTACTGATGATTTTACAGATAGTGAAACGCAAAATGATATCGATAGATTAAGTTTTAATATCAAAACTTTAGAAAAATTCGAAAAAATAAATCAATTGATTATGGAAGAATATAAAAGTGAAATTGGAAGAGTATTAAAATCTAGGGATTAAAAAGTAAAGTTAATTTTTGATATTAATTTAGAGGAAGAAATTTTTGTTATACAGTCAATAGAATGAGCACCAATTATCATTAGTTGGTACTCATTTTATCTATTTTAAAAATAGTTTCATAGGTATTAAAAGTGTATATAAAATAGTATCAAATCATTCACTGCTACTACTGCTTTTTGTTTATTCATGTTTTTCCACTCCTTTTTTTGTTTTGAGTCGCATAGATGTGAGCTCAAAAGCTGAATTTTTTCCGTTTTGTTGGCTAGCCTTTAATCATGAGGAAAAAAGGAAATCAAGAAAAAAGGAATCCTTTCCGCTTTAGCGGTTAGGATTCCTTTAGATAAAAAGTTTTTTGGAAAGGAAAGAAATGGAAAGAGAAAAAAGTTTTTACGGTTCTGGAATTGCTTTTCTGTTCTCGGATAGATACATGTGGGACCGGAGGGAAGGGCTCCCGCATGGAGATTGCCGCTAAGAACAGTCCGAAATGATAAAGCCCTGATCCAGCTCTTTCGGATCGTTCAGGGCGTATGGCGACACAAAACGAAAAAATGGTTTCAATAGATATGCTTTTGAAAAAAGCACTCCATACTCTTGTCTTTTAAGGAAAAACGATTGCGATTATAGGAGTTTTTCTTTTCCCTGCTTTTGTTATTATTCTCTCTTTTCATCAGTAAATGAAAGTCGCTGATAAAAAAAATCAGGACATTTACTCCTTGTCCCCCTTCACAAAACGAACACTTGTTCTTATAATGGTTCTAAAGGAGTGATTATCCATGAAATATTTGAATGACGAATATCAAGACCGGGGTATGAAAAAATGGGCGGGCTTTTTCTTATCTGAACACACAGCTGAACAGGAAAAAATTCAAAAAGGATTGGCTCACATCAATTCCCCAAAGCCCCAAATGTCCGAACAAGAGATTGGCGAGGTGCTTCAAGTGGCTAGATTAAAAAATAAGTCCGTTGCCATCCAAATCGAGGCCATCGATAACGAAGGAAATTATTACGATTAATATGCCACTGATGACGGTGATTTGATTTTTCTTTCCTAAAATACACCTTTGCATGATTTTTTCCTCCTGTTTGTTGTTTGTAATGTAAGTCTACTGGATTGAATCAGATTAAGAATTGATCCTCATCAAGAAGTGGTTTTCCTTCGAAAATAGTTTTTCACTGCGCGGTCTTTTTTGTTTTACTCTTTCGTATAACTCTATGATAGCTCCTTTATTGTTTTTAATAATTGATGACAATCAAGTTTGAATAAACGATTTTTAGCATGTATTTAAAATAGATAAAGCTGATAATTTCTGTTCAGAAATTATCAGCTTTTTTGACGATTTAGGCTTTCGCCAAGGGTAAGCTTCATTCCCTACAGATACAAATTTAAAAAGCTGTAGATATTCGCTCACCCTTTCAGCTAATATCATGATGCAGTCTAATAAGCACCACTTAATTCCGCTTTTGTTTTTTCGGACCCTAACAACCGCAAGCCGTTTAAGATGACGAGGATTGTGGAGCCCTCATGGAATAGTACTGCTAAAGGAAGTCCCAGAACGCCGAACATATTTAAAGTAATCAAGCTGACAATAACAGCGATGGAGAAAATGACATTTTGAATAATGATTTTATTTAATTTCTTGCTTAGCTGATAGCTATAAAACAATTTAGACAAATCATTCTTCACTACAACGACATCAGAGGATTCCATTGCGACTGACGAGCCACTTCCCATCGCAATTCCGATATCTGCATTCGCTAGCGCGGGTGCATCATTGATCCCATCGCCAATCATCCCAACAACTTCTTCTTTTCCTTGGCTTTTTAAGACAAAATCTATTTTATCTTCCGGTAACATGGAAGAAATATAGTCATCTACCTTTACTTCCTTTGCAACCTGTGCCGCAACCTTTTCGTTATCTCCCGTTAAAAGATAAACCTTGATGCCCTCTTTTTGGAAATCCGCAACCGTACTCGCTGACTGCGGACGAATTCGATCCCGGAGTGAGAAGTAACCGACGACTTCATTTCCCTTCGCTACAAATATGGTCGTATCGCCTTTTTCCAGTAGCTTTTCAAACTGATCAAATTTATCATATTGCTTAAATGCATCCGGTTTTCCAACTAGGATTGCCCCTTTTTTAATTCCCGAACCAGCAATTTCTTCAATCGATTCTGCTTGATTCACTTGTGCTAAGTTAATCTCTTTAAAGGCAGAAACAATTGCTCTTCCGATTGGGTGACTGGATTGTTGCTCCATATAAATGACTTCTTTTAACAGCTCTTGGTCCAAATGATAATCGACCACTTGGAAGTCGCCATACGTCAATGTTCCGGTCTTATCTGTATACAAAATATTCATTGTACTTAACGCTTCCATTGCGGCTCCACCTTTAAATAAGATACCGTTTTTGGCTCCATTACTTATCGCGCTTAACGTAGCCGGTGTAGCTGATGCCACCAATGCACATGGACTAGCCACTGTTAAAAGTACCATTCCACGATAAAATGCTTCTTCTAATGGTAGGCTTAGGAAATAATATAGAAAGAAGATGAAAATAGGTACGATAATTAAAACGCCAATCACGTACTTACTTTCAATACGGTCTATAAACTTTGCGATTCGAGAAGGTTTGTTTTGTGCTTCTTCAACCATCCGGATAATATTGGAAAACATGGTTTGATTCAGTGTCTTGTTTACTTCTATATGAAAAACATTTCCTTCATTAATCGTTCCGGCAAAAACTTCCTCCTTTAACTCTTTTTCTACTGGGACAGACTCACCCGTTAAAGCCGCTTCATTCACGATTGCATTTCGGTCGATCAAGCCATCAATAGGGATTTTACCACCTTTCGATACCACGACAATGTCCCCAATAACTAACTCTTTCGTAGGGGTAACCACTACATCCCCATTTTCTTTTAGCACTTGGGCTGTGTCGGGTACTTGCGCCATTAATTCTGAAATCGCGCTGGTGGATTTGTTCGTTGCATAATCTTCCAAAACTTCTGCAGCAGCAAAAATCAATAGCAACGCCGCTCCTTCAGACTCAAAATCAATGATTACTGCACCAACTGCTGCCAAAACCATTAATAGGTCGACATTTGGTGAGCGATCTTTAATCGTTTCAACAACAGCATGTTTTGCCGCATAGAAGCCTAAAAAGAAAATTGAAATATAAAATAGTATGGAACTGTATGCATCATTTAGTGGGATAAAGATAAACCCTAAGATTGTAAATAAAACACCGACAACTAAAAATTGTCCTTGCCTACTTTTTGTTAGATACTCAACCATTTCTAAAACCTCTTTCTTATTTTTTGTTTTTTTGCTTACCAATTATTACAAATCCATTTCATCTCATCTTTTCATTCCCCTTTATTTAGAAATATATATATAAAAAAGGGCACACCTATAGAACAAAATTAACTGTCCCACAGGTATGCCCTTATTATTTACATACTCTGCTGCCGCAAAAATTGCAGCCCGGCTGCATGGACCTTTTATATGTCCACCGCCTGTTCAGATCACAATGAATATAACCAACAAACAAAATCTGTTATATTCCAAAGCTTTCATTATTTAGTTTTAATATGCTTCATTGATTCTCATGTGACTATTATAACAAATTTTTTTTGAATTTCAAATCGCTTTTCCATTATTTGAACAGGGTAGAATAGCAATCGCAGCCATAAGCTTTGTGGCGGATCGAAGTCTAGGAAATGTATGCTTCCTTAGTTAGTTCATAAAGTTTTATTTCCACTTTTTTAAATAATTTTTGATATTCTTCTCCCATTTTTTGGTAAATTTCTAATAATTGCATCAATTCTTTTTTTTAATAAATCACCCATGTGTTCACTCCTGTTCTCCCTCTGTTGTTTTGAATATTCATAATACTTTAAAGTTAATATTCTTATTTTACCCCTGAATAATTCATAGTTTTTCTAAAATGCTCTCTAAGCGTTGTTCCAACACTGTTTTTTGTTTAGTTATCCGACACCCTTTGGGTGTACAAAAAGAACCCCAATCTGCTATGGTTAAAGCGGCTAAACTAAACCATGAAAGGGATTCTCTCAATGGCTACATTACAGGAAAAACACGTAAATTTCAACTCAAACATGGTCGTAAATAATACTGGCGGAAATCTTTCCACCGATTCTGGGCTGATTTTGGTAAAAGAATTCATGGATTCCATCGGCTTCTCAACATTAGCTACCCATTCTCTCACCTTCCAGGACAACCGACGCTACTGGCATCATGACAACATTTCCTTGCTGGAGCAACTCTTGTTCCAGTTGATTGCCGGATACGCTACGGATTCTTCCGCCAACTTACTGAAGGAAGATCCTATTTTCCGTTTGGTGCTTGATAAGGACGGGATTGCATCGCAAGCGTCTCTTTCTCGGTTCTGGGACCGAATAACGGAGGCAACCATCTCCCAATTCCAAAGCCTGAATCAAGCCATAATCGATAAAGCGCGGACGAAACGGAATGCGACCGAACTCATCATCGATTTGGATTCCACTCATTCCGATACATTCGGGAATCAAGAGGCTGCCAACTACAATGCCCACTATGGCACGAACGGGTACCAGCCCTTGGTCGCTTTCGATGGCCTAACGGGTGATTTCCTGAAAGCAGAACTTCGTTCTGGCAATGTTTATACCTCAAATGTGGTGAAAACATTTCTGGAGCCAATGCTGGAGCATTACAGCCACACCCACCCGTGCACCGATATCATGGTGCGTGGAGATAGCGGATTTGGGACACCGGAAGTCTATGATACCTGTGAAACCCACAAAAGTTATTATGTGATTCGCCTCAAGGCGAATGCGAAACTGGCCAAGTTGGCCGAATCTTTCGTCTTGATCGGCGGCGACCATCCCTGGGAACACCGGGAAGTCTACTATTACTCGACAACCTATCAAGCCAGCAGTTGGGAAAAAAAGAGGCGTGTCTGCATCAAATCGACACGCGATGCAGGGGAATTAACGTTTCGCCATGAATACTTGGTGACGAACTTTTCGGAGAATGTATCCGCCAAAGTAATGTTCCAGCTGTACCACAAGCGTGGCACCATGGAGAAATATATCAAGGAAGCGAAAAACGGTTTCCATTTCGACAAGACGGATAGCTCCTGTTTTCTGGAAAACCATGACCAGGTTGTAAGCCTCTTGGCTTACAACCTGGTCAACTTCATGAAAACAATCTGTTTACCGGAGAAAGAAGCGGCCTTCCAAGTAGACACCTTGCGCCTGCGCCTCTTCAAAGTGGCTGGCAAGCTGGTCCGCAGCGGCCGAAAGTTGTTTTTGAAGACGAGCTCTTCCCATGTCTACCAAAACCTGTTCTACCACTTATTGGACAAAATCCAGCAACTCTGTTGGTAGGGCCGAGAGCCAACTGAAATTTTAAAAAAATTAATGAATTTCAAGGGGATCGTGCGCCCAAAAACCGGAAGTTTTTCGTACTGATTCTTGAACACAAACAAAATTTGAAAGAATGGTGCGATTCACATTCGGAATACAATGATAAAAAAGTATAAACCAACGGTTTTCCTAAATTAATAAGGAAAATTTAGAAGTATGAATAATTCAGGTTATATGTTCATTTTTAATTATTGATAGATTAACATATTTTGTTGACCCGTATTTGTTTGTTTTCTAATATGAAAATAAATCCAGAAAATATCAGGTAAGAAAATAGTATAAAGAGTAAATAATTATATGAATACTTTCAAACAATCGTATAACGGAATAGGGTAAACCTGAATAATTCATAGCTCTATAATTTAAGCTGGTTTCTTGAATAAATTAATCGTTCTTGGAAAAATTGGGAATTTTTCTACAAAATAGTGCGTTCTCGAAGTAGATTTTAACTAAATGAACCTTCTTACGATTCTCTTGTTTGTTTGAAGGCATACTTCTCCCTTGTAGACGATTGATTCAAAAAATTAACGTGATGACTGATTTAAATCCATTGACTGGATCGCCGTAGGCGCTCGAAGACCCTATAGAATTCAGTTTTTGATACACATGATAACTCGACAATTTTAGATAGGCTCGTCTGCCTGTTTGCACAAGTTTGCCAGCGACTTTAAGGAATGTTAGTCGGATGGAATGAATAGTCATCCCTTGGTTCTTTTTATCAAAGCCGATAGTCTTTAGACAGTTGATGAGGTTGTATGCAAGCAGACTAATCATCATTCTGACATAATTTTCTAAGAAGCGTGGACTATCTGTTTTATCGAAATAAAAGCCACCTTTCGCTTCTTTGATGAAATTCTCCATTGTCCCTCGCTTGCCGTAAAGAGAGAATATGACTTCAGGTGAGACATTATCGGATAGATTAGTCACAATGAATGCGTGTTGAAAGAGGAGTTCTCCTGCTTCACGGATTGATCGAATACAGACACGACGGGGTTTCGACCATGATTGTGCTTGATAAGGCATTGAAAAATACTGAACTTCCCGATCTTCCCATTTTTGGTTATCCCCGTAAAGAACGGATTGCTCAGCTAATTGACTTAACCTCCGATTGTTCTTTAATCGGATCACATACTGACTTTCATTTTCTTCACAAGACTCATACACCTCTGGTGTTGCGAAGCCGCTGTCCCCACGAACCAATATGTCAGTATTCGGTATCGATTCATTGTAGTGGTGTAACAATGGGTCGATAAAGGCTTTCACCCCTTTAGATGTGTACTGATTACCTGAACGCAGTTCAGCTTTTAAGAAATCTCCAGTCAGTCCGTCAAAGGCAACTAATGGGTGGTAACCGTAGGTTTGATAATGTGCATTATAATCTGTTAGTTCTTGATGGCCAAAGGTATCTGAATGAGTGGAATCGAGATCAATGATTAACTCGGTGTCATTGCGAATCAAACGCGCTTTATCAATGAGTGACTGATTTAATGATTGTAATTGACCCACATTTTCCGTGGTGAAACGATCCAGAAACCGTGAAATTGACGATTGTGAGGCTAATTGTTTTCTGCCTAACACCATTTGAAAGACTGGATCCTGTCGTAACAGATTAGCTGACGAGTCTGCCGAATAACCAGCAATCAATTGCATAATGAGCTGTTCTAATATCGCTAAATTATCATGCGTGTAGTAAGCACGGTTATCTTTAATGTCCAGAAGTGATTTTGCCAAATCAGAAAACTTGAAGGTATCCATTACTTCTTTAACTAAGACTAAACCCGAATCACTCGATAAGCGACCACCTGTATGCGAAATGATGATGTTTGAATTGAATTTTACCTGGTTTTTGTGTAAGCTAATCATGAAGAGAACTCCTTTCTTATGGTTGGTTTAGACACCTTTACCATATCAGAATGGGGTTCTTTTTTCATCACTTAACAGGTGAAAATGAAAAAGTAAATTTAAGCTGCCGTTAGGCAGTTGGCACATGTTTCAACGAAAAGTATGAATTATTCAGGATAGTAAAAAGTCTAAAAGCAGGAAAAGAATATTCTGACTAACTATACACTTATTTATAAGGTAAGTTTGCATTCGATATGTTTGAAAGATGACTAAATGTTTGTAGATATTCATTTGTTGTGTTGATTGATTCGTGACCAGCTAACTGCATGACCCCAATCAACGAATTTCCGTTCGCTAGGAGCTTTGTGATGTAGGCCCGGCGGAACCAGTGGGGTGGGGTCTTCTCTTCGTTCGCAACGTGGTCGACGGCCTGATGGGTCATCAGGCGCAAGGCTTCATATGTGATGGCCTTATCGGCTTTTTTCGTGCTAAAGGCGATGAAAGGGGAAGAGACCTCCTCGATCATCATCAATGCCTGCAGCCGACTCACGAGATGGTTCGCCTTCTCGGTGAGCGGGATGCGGCGCCACTTGTCGCGTTTCCCCTTCACTTCGAGGTAGGATGAATGCTGATTTCGTTTTACGTCAGTGAACTTTATTGATAACAGTTCTGCAGCCCGCATGCCAGTCGTCAACAACAAATAACCGATCGTCTCGTTCCGGAGCTCAATGAGCTCCTTTTTTTGTGCCCGTTTGACGGTATGGCGGAATGACTCGGCGATCCGCTCAATCTCGTCGAAGTCGACCTCCCGACGGAGCGGCTCCGGTCGTTTCTGGTTCTTCACGTGAAAGGCCAGATTATGTAAATGATACTGGTTGACGTGAAGGTAGGTCAGTAGGCGCTTCAACATGTTGTTTTTGCGCTGTGCCGTGCGTGGGGCATACTGTTCGTTCACCTCGAATAGATAGCGATGAATGTCGAGCACGGTCAGGCGTTTTAATCCGTCTGTCTTCGTCATCACAAAACTGAGGACGAACTCGAGGTCCAGTTTGTACGCGCGTCGTGTGTGCGGGCTCTTGTCGGCATAGATCGGGAACAGTTCCGTCGCCCAGAACAATTCGATGACCTCGACATCATTCAAGGTCTCGAGATCGATATGGTCCTTCTTTAATGCTTCGGCCAGTTTTGTGTTTGCCCCGGTCAGTTTTTGCAATGCTACCTCGAACGACTTTTTCTTTTTCTCGATCTCCATACTTCTCCCTCTTTTTGCTCCGTATTTTCATCTGAATATCTGTATTCATTAAAAGATGTGATAAAGAATAAGTAATACATATGTATTTTTAATAAAAATACATATGTAATTAGAAGATTATATTAGATAAATGTGTATTACATTTATAAATTTTAATGAATTTAAAATATCTAACTTGTGATAATCTTATATTATCACAAGTTAGATATTTTAAGTTCGTACTGAGACAAGAGTAATATATTATAGATTTTTTTTTAGGGTTGATTTTTATATATAAGAAGATTGGATTTTGGTTTTAAGAAATAAAAAAAGTAGCTAGGCGACTCAAGGAAAATTGAATCGTTTAGCTACCTGAGGATACTTAGTGCGGTATATTCCACTCTGTCTTTGGGTGTATTATTGTTCAAGCATTAAGGCGCTACTGTGGAATTATCTCGATTATTCACCCAATTACTATCGAACACTAGATTCGGGTCGTATTCAATACAATAATTTAACGCTTCTACGGCCTTTATGCTTGTATCATTTACATCCCATCCCTGGACTAATCTATAAGCCGAAAGCGGTTTACCTAATGATGAAGTATGACTGTAATGGTGGGCATCCTCAAAATTTCGTTCCATAACATATCGTCTAGCTATATTAGGATCATTTACTTGAATGATTCCAGCTTCAATAGTGAAGTTTAAAGTCCATGCACTATTATTTTGATTATTGACGTTCAAGGTGTCGTCTAAATCATGAATTACTGTATAACAAATTTTAAAATGGTTTAAAACTTTTTGGAAAGACGGAATATTATTTTTCGTACCACAATTTACTACTAAAGGAACATCGTTATATGAAATTTTTCCGTTCTCGACAAACTTGTTTAACAGTTCTCTAAAAACTACAGCCTCAGTATCACCTTCAACTAAAATAACCTTATCGTTAAAGAACGCTTCACAAATGTACGGGTTAAATGAATTTAACATTTTCATGTGCTCTTTTTCTTCTTCGTCAAAAATAGAGTATTTTACTTGGTTTAAGCAAACATCCCCTAAGTCATTGATATTAGTTTTAATTAAAGTAGTATGATCTCTACTTAAATCAATCATAATCGGAGAATGTGTGGCAGCTATAATTTGAAACTCCGGGTTCCCGTTTTCTCGATTTACTAAGTCATAGAGTATTTTCGAAAAAAGTCTAATAGATTGAGGGTGAAGAAAAAGCTCTGGTTCTTCAATTAAAAGCATTTTCTTTCTTGATGAAGTATCTTTTTGGTCAATGTTATCGATTATTTCGACATTTCTTCTGTTTCTAGCAGTTTCCATTTCCTTAAAGACATGATTTAGTCCTCTTAATGAATTGAATAAGAATTGTCTCCGAATGCCATGACCATGATTACTCATGTGCAAAGCTTGCCCTTGTCGATTAGAAAAGTTGATATCGGTATGTATAAATGAAGAGAGTTTTTTACTTATATCATCTTTCTTATCTCCAAATAAAGATACTTTTAAGTCAGGGAAAGTCTCTTGCATCATATCATTTAATCGTGATTCTAATTTTATTGAGTATTCATCTTGTAAAATTTCCTTACGAAGTTCTTCTAGCTCTGATTGAATGGTTCCGATCCGAGAAGAGCTGACTGCGTTGTCTATTACTTTTTCTTTAATCAGTTTCTGAACGTTCGCTAGAATTATTTCTACATCGTCTAATCCGCGTAACCAAATCGGTTCTGGGCAAGCGTTTTGTAATAAGGTGTCGAATCCTCCTGCACCTCCTATATCCCAGCATTGATCCGTTGTGTTAAAAGTATATTTATTAGCGCTTCCTCCTATTTCAACCCACTCTTTTTTAAACCTCCCAACACCTTCATGGTCCATTGAATTCACCATTGCACTATGTTGTCGATCCTCATCGCTTTCGGCTTGGATCCACCCTTCGATAATTATAGGTTCTGAATTATTATTGTGAAAATCATTTAATTTTGCATTTATGGATGAATTAACAAAATACTCGTAGGAATGGAGGATTGAAGATTTTCCTGTATTGTTTTGTCCAATCAAATAGACCAAGTCTATGTTTTCGAAATCAATCTCAATTCCAGCAGTAACTGAATTTCCCGCTATTCCTCTAAAATTAGATACACGTAACTTAATTAATTTCATATATTTCTCCTCCAGATCTTTTAGTAAGAATATTTTTATACATATATTAACTATAAATAATAAAAAAGGGGCTCATCACCATAACTCGTGGTTGCTATTTTGACGACCGATCTCGAGGCGCAATCTTAAAAAGAATCGTTCGAGGTTTCGATAGCCATAACCACGGCGTTTGATGAGCTTGATCTTGTTGTTCGTCCCTTCCATCTTCCCGTTCGACAACCTTGACACGATGGTCTGGCGCATTGCTTGCTCTCGGACCCGGATCGCTTTCGCGATCTTCGCTAAGGGCCCGCACGGATGGAACTGATAACGGTCCAACCAGTCCGTCAGCCGCCGTTGCGCCTGTATCTCGCACGTCGCCTTCAGCACATACCGGATATGCTGGAGCCCTTGATAGAGGTTCCGAATGAATGGATCTTCCTGAATACAGGAACGGGCGACCTCCCGGTCTTCCCCAGTCAGCGTTTCCGGGCGACGCGCGAGCGAACGATCGATCACGCGAACGTGGTGATGGCGTCTTGCCTCGTTCAAAAAACGACGCCGTCGGCGAAGAGCGTCCGTGAAGAACTGGACGAGGTGGAACCGGTCCAGCACATGTTCTGCCTCCGGGAAGACATGGTTGATGGCCTTCGCCATCGCCGGTGCAAAATCACTGACGACAGAACGGATATCCCCGGATATGTCTTGAAGTGCTGCCGTGATGGCTGCCACGTCCCGGCCCGGGACAATGGACAGAAGCTGTCCACTCTTGGCATCGAGGACAATCGTCGCATAGTGGTGCCCCTTTCTCGTGGCGAACTCGTCGACCAGGACATGCGTTGCACGCTCCATCGTCTCCACTGAAGCGTACTGATAGAACCAGCGCTCCACCGTCGTATAAGGGAGGCCGTACTCGCGTGCGACATCTGAGATCGTCCGTCCGTGGCAACGTTTTGCGATGCCTTTCCGGAAAACCTCGGTGGAAGTGCGGACGAGCCCGAGACCGTAGTCATACACGAACGTCAAATCACAAGAGGTGCATCTTTGACGTGGGACATCCAGTTCGATCCAGAGTACACCGACGTTCCACGCATGACCGTGTCGAAAGCGACGCCGCTTTTTCGAATGCTGGATGGTCTTTCTCTGGCAAAGCGGACAAGGGATGTCATGTCGACCCGGGATGACCGGAAAAACGTTTGGTTCTTCGTCTGACGACATTTGGATCTGAAAAAGGGCTGGAAGTGGAAGAAGTAATTTGATAAACTGTTGGGACAAAGCGAAAACTCCAATCGTGGTTTGTCTAAGCAACAATTACGATACCGGGGTTTTCGCTTTTTTTCTATGTTCAATTCAAAATCCGATGGATTTTATGTGTCAACCACACCTTATGGTGATGAGCCAAAAAAGGTTGCAACAATATTTATTTGTATTTATTTGGATTTTTATATCAACTACTTCTGATTAATAAAATTTCGGGAATATGTAACTTGATTGAATAAATTAAAAGAGTGGTATATAGTTAGTATTAAGTAAAGAGTAAGAATTCTTACTGGATATAAAGTGAAAATGCGAAAAGTCAACTAACAAAAAGCATACGAACAAAAAAACCGAGGGAAAATAAATTACACAACAATGAAAATGGTAAAGTGAAAAAAGGAGAGAGAAACCATGTTAGCAACGAAAACGAAAAAGGTTGCCGTCTCCAGCAAAAGACAAATCGCCATTCCAAAAGAATTTTTGATGCGATCGGTATTGAAAAAGAAGATTATTATGGAACTGAATGACGGAGTTATTCAAATCAAACCAGTAAGAACACATACGGATGATTTCTCAGAAGAAATATTAGCAGATGTTCTTGAAGAGGGCTTCACCGGAACGACATCTTAAAAGAGTTTCAACGCCGTAAAAATATGATTCGTCCGGCTATTTCACAAATGGTTAAGGAAGCATTAGAATCCGAACCGACTTCACTAGATGATTTATTCGGAGATGACGACGAGGACTGATTTGAATTGAGTGATAACTTGTGTATTAAATATTCTCCCGCAGCAAAAAGATATTTTAAAAGTCTCAAAAAGAATGACAAACAACTTCAAAATTTGTACAAATTAACTTTAGAAAAAATCTCAAGTAACCCTGAAATCGGAGAATTTAAGACGGGCGATTTATCCGGGATTCGTGGCTATGATTTTAGATATAAGGGCACCGTTTACGAGATTGCATATATCCTTGAAGAGGGCAAAGACGGGGAATGGATTGTCGTTATTTTAGCCGGCACCAGAGAAAATTTTTATAATGAATTGAAGAGATATCTAAAATCTAATTAAATCGTTAATCAAAAACGCTTAAGTCGACGTAAACGTTAAACTTAAGCGTTTTTACTTTTTACCTCGCCTACCCGGTCAAGCTATCATCTTTACGGTCGCTGACGCGAATAATCTGTACAGGCTTCGTTTCATTCTATGTCTAAGAACTCTCATTAACTTAATGCAGCTCACCGCATAGAATATAGTGAGAGAGCATAATCTGTTTTTAAAAGTCTATTGTATAATTGTACAGAGGTGATTATTTTGGAATATGAACGAATTCCTTTAGTCTTGAAAAGATTTTCCTTTGAAGCAAAAATGGAGGAAGCTCAGCGTTACTCAAATAAAATTATGTCTCCAAGCGGTCTAATTGAAGCCAACCTTTTAAGAGGCAAGTGGTTACCGTGGGAATAAATACGTATGCACTTTTCTCAATTTTCACTATTAACGAGTATAACAATCAGAACTTTTTAAACACGTATGGCAAAAAGCGATTTTCAGAAATCATGACAAGCATTAGAGTATCTCAACATGGGGAAAACCCAAAAGCTACTCTTCCTCAAATTTTTTAAGGGACTTTCTAATAGTTGTAGGCTTAACTCAATTTATTCTTCAAGAAAATAAATATATGAAATATTATAGATACTCCTATTTTTTTAATTTCTCAAATGATTTTGTGGATATGAAGACTGAATTCTTTGGGAAATTCAATCAGAATTATGAAGATTTTCTTCAGTTAAGTAATATAGTCAATCTATTTTATCCCGAAGGTAATTCGTTGCAATCAATATTGAATGAAGACTTTCACAATTTAATTTATAAAGAATTCTCACAAGTAATTAAATTTTTAGAGCTCAACAGACAAGAGTTTATAGATTTACAGAGAAAACTTATAAATAAATCTGAACATTACGTTACTAGTTATAACTATCTTTATACCTATCCATTTATTCTCCATCAAGAAAAAAGATACTTCCCTTTACCTCATACGTTGACAGAAGCAGTTACAACCTCCCTTTTGACAAGGCTTACAGCAGGGAATAATGATCTGAGATCAAAGTTTGGTAAGTACGTTCTCGAGTCATATTTAACACACATAGTAAGTCTAGGTAGTTTCTTTGAAGAGTGTATCGAAGAATACCCATATAACTTTAAAAGAAATCAAAGAAGAACCGTCGATTTGATGTTAAGGAAACAGGACTTAGCACTACTAATTGAATGTAAATCAATAGTGCCTCAAAGAGGATTACGTAATCTCAATGAAGGTGACATTGAAAGAACCATTTTACGATTAAGTGAAAACATGATTCAGTTATACGGGAATGCTACCATGAAGTTTGGCAAAGAATATCATCCCTTTGACGAACGAAAAACCTTTGAGTTAAGTGATACATTTGGAATAGTGATTATGTTAGAAGATAGTTTTATTCGTAGAGAAGAAATATATAAAAAAGTCGCACAAGAACTGGATTTGGATATAGATCAATACAACCATCTGTGCTCGAATTTCAAATTTATAA